>JAZSOY010000201.1:0-1685 GCA_045537155.1 Acutalibacteraceae bacterium | reverse complement strand
CTTGGCATACGCCGGAATACGAATAACCGCACTGCGATTGGAGGTCGCATACCCCACCGTGACCGGTGCTTCATAACCGGGTACTAACCGCTTAAACGAGTTAGCGCTCGGGTTGGTCAACGCGCACAACGACGCGATATGCTTAAGCAAACCGCCCATAAAGTAATGTGCCGTTTCACTCAAATGCGCATAACCGTTATCATCCGAAAACACCGGCTTACCGTCTTTCATCAGTAACATGTGTACGTGCATACCGCTCCCTGCCTCACCGTAAATCGGTTTCGGCATAAAGGTGGCCGTTTTGCCGTATTTCATCGCCGTGTTGTGGATGATGTACTTAATCATCATCGTAGCATCGGCCATCTTGGACATCTCGCCCAACTGCGGTTCGATTTCAAACTGACCGGAAGCCGCTACCTCGGGATGATGGTAGTTGATGTCAATACCGGCCTCTTTCATTTTCATACACATTTCACTGCGGCATTCATACGCTTGGTCGAACGGCTTAGCAATGTGGTATGCCTTTTGTTTCGGCACGACACAACCGCGCCCTTCAATACCGCTGTTCCAATACGATTGCCGAGCGTCCAACGATACGCCGATGCTGTTTCCCTGTACTTCCCAGCCGACTTCATCGAAAAGATAAAATTCAAATTCCGGCAAAATCAACATCGTATCCGCAATACCGGAATCACGCATATATTTCTCAGCCGCCAGTACGATGTTACGCGGATATTGCGCCAACGGACGATTTTCAGGAGTATCAATAATCATTGCGTTACCGGTCATGGATAACGTAGCAATGTCGCAAAACGTATCGATAACCGCCGTATCGGGGTCGGGGATAAAGACCATATCGCTCTTTTCCACCACGGCATATCCGTAATTAGAAGCGTCAAATCCGATACCGTTTTTCAGCGTATCCTCCGAAAAATTCTCTGCCGGAATCGTCACGTGCCGATACTGACCGTGGATATCCACCATCTTAAAATCCACCATACGAATCTCATTTTCTCGAATCAGTGTCAACACATCTTGGATGCTTTTCGCCATACTGCCACTCCTTTATTGCAAATATTCTATCTATTAGTATACCAACTCTCACACACGGTGTCAATTCCGTTGATAACAATCCACGCCGTCAAAAAGCGCCTCCCGCTTTGGGAGGCGCTTTGTCATTTAGGTGTGCAGTAATTCCACCAGTTTGGCATTGAGATTTTTGCGGAACGTCAGCAACCATTCGGCATCGTGCGGATAGTTTCGGAATGTCAGCGGTTCACTCCACTGGGCATCCATCCACTGTACGGTTTCCTCGCGTGAAGTTAATGACTCCAACAGTTGCAATGCACGCATATCCTGCAACCCTTCTTGAAATACGAGTTGGCGCAACGACGGTACCGGTTGACCATCGGCACCCGGATATACGGAATAGGCATCCCCTGCCGGAAAAGCATCGTCCGCATAGGTGGCTCCGTACGGGTCCAACGGGCGAACAGAATACTGTGTAGACCAAAAATTGTATCCCCACTGCAAAAATCCGACAATACCGTACCGATACAACTGTATACCGAGAATACGATTGCGTGCCGACGGCATGGCTATCATACGGTTACTGACATCCACCACCTGACCGCAACAATAATATGTCCACAAATCCGGCACTTGGTTCTCTAAAAAAGGTTCTA
>JAZSOY010000222.1:0-32724 GCA_045537155.1 Acutalibacteraceae bacterium | reverse complement strand
AAACAGTCCGGTGGACTGTTTTTAGGCCGTGGGATTGCACCGCCCTGCCACGCTGTACCGAAACCGGCAAACGAGTACCTGCCGATTCGCTGTACCATCACCCTTCGGGTCCACCAAATAATAAAGCCACCCAACAGGGTGGCTTTTTTGTTTGCCCGAAGGGGAGCGAAAGGCCGTAAAGGAAACAGTCCGGTGGACTGTTTTTAGGCCGTGGGATTGCACCGCCCTGCCACGCTGTACCGAAACCGGCAGACGAGTACCTGCCGATTCGCTGTACCATCACCCTTCGGGTCCACCAAACAAAAAACAAAAAAACGCCCTACCAAGCGGCAGAGCGTGTCGAATCGGTGGAACACAACATATTTATTATACCCGCTCCGGCCGGTAAAGTCAACAAATTTCAGACGTTCGCCGTAAAATTCTGCCGTTTGCACAAGTACGCACCGTTATCTTTGGTCATCTTGCCATCTTGTTTTCACGCCGAAACTGTGGTATAGTAAAGATGCAAAGAGGAAAGGGTGAGACCGATGTACAGGTAAAACTCTCGTCAACCGATACCGGCTTCGCACAAACGAAATATAACAAGGGAGTAAAGAAAAAACTGCCGTTGCGGTAGACGAGATTGCCCATCGCCTTCGGGCTGCGATTCTGAGCGTCACAAAGAACTCGCTTTACGGGACAAGACAAAAAACGATGGCAGCGGAAGACGGCAGACAAACGAAGGCCATCCTAACGAAAGAGAGGTATCCCAATCGATGTTAGATATTAAGAGCGAACAGAAGTAGCTCTCGGTCAGTATGAGGTGTGTAAAGAAACACCGACCGAGAGCTACTTCTTTTTTTATACGGCTGTCACCACCGTCAAGGTGGTTTTTTTATTATCCGCCGACGTGCTTCAAGAGCGAGTTGTACAATGCCTTGGTGGCGACCTCGTCTTTGCCGCCGACCACCAACACGTCGTCACCGTTGGATAACACCACACAGGCGCGTGTACCGGTATACGCATACCGTGTGTACAACCCGAACTCGTCGTTTTGGAATATCCCCAACGATAACCGCGGCGAACCGAATCCGTTGGTGCGCGTGCCGGCGTCACATTCTTCGCGGTATTCCACACTAACGATATCGGTATACGGTATCTCCACGTCGTCCCAATAGGTCGCTTGTATCGTCAACGATGTGTCCCCACACTGCGCGCGAACGTTACCGGTAAACATCACCACCGCTATACCCATCAACAGCAGCGGCACGACCACTGCACCGATTCGGAGCATAATGGTTTCCGTTTTACTTCTGGCGGCCGCCACATAGACAATTCCCGCTTTGCGGTGTTGTCGATATAGGCGATAAGAATACCCCACCGGCAAAATCATCATCCCCAAAAAGACGAAAACCGTCACGAAAAGGATAGCGTCTTCCGGCAAAAAGACGGAAAACAACAGAACCAATCCACCGACTACCCAGACTTTGCCGCCGAATCGGTGCGTTTTATTCCAGTTTTCCTCATTGTGCAGCGTCCACGAAATCTTGATGCCGAGCGTTCGGTTTTGTTTGATTTTCGGGAGATAGTTGCCTATCACCATAAACATCAACCCGAACAACGCCGGGACAAACAATTCAAATCGAAACGTCTTTCCGAACGCCGCGGCATACACGACGCCGTTTCCCAACAAAGATACACACGGAATAATCCAAAACACGATGCTCAGCGCCTTGGGGGGTTGCGTTTGTTGCTTTTTGTCCCGTGCCGTAACCAGCAAACAAAGAAAATGTAACCCCAAGAAAATCAACGGTAGCGCAAACACCACGAACCCTTTGGTTCCTACCCCATCGTTGACACCATCCGGCCCCCAGTGTATGGACATCCTGTTCGGTAACAAATCCCACCATAGTATGCCTGCCAGCATCGGCAACAACACGATGACAGACGATAGCACGACTTTCCATTTGTTGTTTTTAATCACGGTTGACCTCTCCTTTCAAATCGGCAATCCACAACAGCGTTTCCTCCAATACCGAAGTGTTGATTTCATAGAAGATGAACTTCCCCTCGCGCGTGTCCCATATCAAGTCGGCGTCTTTGAGAACCGATAAATGCCGCGAAATCGAGGCGGCAGTGACCGGAAAATGTTCGGTAATCTCCCCTGCCGACAACCGGCCCGACTTGAGCAAATTCAGTATTTCTCGCCGAATGGGGTCGGCAAGCGCTTTGAGTGTTTGCTGCAATCCCACAACGCACCCTCCTTTAACATTTAACCTAATTGTTAATTGTAGTATACACCGCGTTTTCTTTTTTGTCAAGTGCTGCTGTAAAAAATGTTTGAGGGCGTTCCGAGAACGCCCTCAAACGGCAATCATCAAATGACAAAAAACAAAATACACAGCGCGTGCAACACACTGCCGAGTACTACCAAGAGGTGAAACAGCGCATGCATATACCGTCGTTTCTTCCCCAAACTATACAAGACGGCGCCGACGGTGTAAGCAATACCGCCGCTGAGCAACAACCACAATCCCGTCGACGGAATCGCCTGTATGGCGGTTTTCGCCGCCAACACAATGCACCATCCCATCCCGATGTAGCAACACATGGAAAACACGGCATATTTCTTCAAATCGATGGCCGTGAAAACCGTTGCCAACGCCGTCAGTCCCCATACCAATCCGAACAACACCCACGCCCACACCGGTGATACGCGACGAATGGCGCATAGGACAATGGGGGTGTATGTTCCGGCAATTAAAAAATAAATGGTACAGTGGTCTAGGACTTGTAACACGCGCTTGGCAACCGGATGACGCAAGCCGTGGTAGACACTGGACATCGTGTATAGGGCAATTAACGACGTTCCGTAAATAGCACTGCTCACCACGCCGTACCCATCGGCTTTTCGTGCCGCTGCTATCACGCACAACACCAACGTCGCGATGCCGATGCCGCCACCGACAATGTGGGAAATCGTATGAAACCATTCTTCACCGCGCGTATACTCCGGTAACAACCGGTCGCGCAATCGTGTTCTTGTCATGGAAAACGCTCCTTTCGTTTCCCATAGTATACCCAGCCGGCAGCCGGAGAGTCAATCTACAGGCACCATCGACCTCTCCCGAGAGTGGAGGATGGGTTTCTCGCGGCAGTAGAAAGCCGTTATCGGCTGTCGGCGGCAGACAGAAAGCGGTGAATGACCGCCTCGCCGAGTTCGTGAGCGCGCTCCCAATCCATGGCGGCGATGTTATAGGCTTCCATCGCGTCGTGTACCACCTTGGCTTCCGCCGCCAGTGTGCGTGCCTGTTCCAACAAATCCCGCGCTGCACGCCGATTGAACGATTGCCGCTGACGCTTATCACGCAACACATCCGCATCGGAAAAACGCGTAGCATGAATACGACGGTACACCGGATAATCGGCTTTGTGAAACGCATTCGACGTCGTAAAACACACGCCCAGCGAGGGAAACAGTAAGTGCTCCGGTCCGGCATCGGGCGCCAAAGGACAAGGACAAACGATGCCGTCCACACCGGCTTGTTGTGCGTGGTGCGCCATCGCCGTCAGCAACACCCGCGCCGCTGCCCCCTGCTCGTCTTCCACCGTATAGATGCGCGGGCACAAAGCGTGTAAGGTTTCGTGAAATACCAGTGGCCCCTCGGGCGTGACCGCGCTGAGAAACCGATGAGTCAGCCGTCCGTTGCCGGTTTGTGTTCCGAACTCTTGTCGAGCCAGACGCGCCGCCAGGCGATGAATTTTGTCGGTGTCTATGGCCGCTTCGCCGATACGGCGGTTCTCCCGTAACAACGCACCGGCCGCGTGTATGTATTTGCAACATTGCCGATGTAACTCCCGATTGCGCTCGGTGACCACGATAATGTCTGCCGCCTGCCGCTGCAACGCCTGCTCATCCAAACAAACAGACAGCGGAACAATTTGCTCGACCGCTCCCCAAAATTGAGGTTCTACGACGTGTGGCGCAGTGGCATCCAGAATGCACAATTTCAGTGACGGTACCACCACGCCGTCCAACGACGAGGGGTCAGACGAGCAACAGAGCACCTCCACATCCACCCCGCGCTCCACCATCTTCTCATATATCTTTCGCATCAACGACGATTTACCGGTGCCGGCACCGCTTTTAATCAGATACGCCTGCCACCCGTCGTAGGCGTCATACAACTCATTGCAAAACCCGACAAACCCTTTGGCGGTATTTGCCCCCAGAAAAAACCGGACCGGTGCTTGAAACGTTGCCATCGCCATTCCTCCACTCGCAATGTATTTCCTTTTCATAGTATGATACAATCGGCAGAGCGTTACCGTTTCCAAAATCGGCGTGCGGTTAACAGGATGAGTTGTATATCCACGCGAAACGAAAAGTTGTCAGCATACCAAGCATCGTAAAACGCTTTTTTCTGTGGTGCGTACATGGTGCGGTCAATCACCTGCGCCAAGCCCGTAATTCCCGGTCGCACACGGTCAGCACCGTTTTGACGGCGCAACGCAATCAAATCGCGTTCCGTCAGCACCACCGGCCGCGGTCCGACAAAACTCATATCCCCTTTCAAAACATTGAACAGTTGCGGCAATTCGTCGACACTGCTCCGTCGCAAAAACCGTCCCAATCGGGTGACATATTTACTGGACTCGTTCATCACGGCGGCGGCGAGGTCGTGCGGCGCATCATCCCGCATCGTGCGAAATTTATAAATGATAAACGGTCGGCCGTCGCGACCGGTGCGCCACTGTGTGAATAGGCTATTTCCCTCGGAATCCAATCGAATCAACCACGCCACTGCCGCCATCAACGGCGCAAACAAAATCAACAGAAACAATGATAAGAAGACGTCGGCTCCTCGTTTAATTGTTTTGTACACCGCTTTCGCCTCCCTTGTTAGTATGTCCTCAATCTCTCAAAACGCGTAAACCTTTCCTTGGTTTTCGGGGGAATTTCACCCATTTTTGACAAAAAAGAACGAATTTGTCCGCGGACACCGGTCTTGATTTTTCCGCGGCAGAGTGGTACAATGCGTTTGATGTCACTTCCGCACGTCGCATCGTGCGCGTGTTGGGTTGCTTTTATATAAGGAGGAAATAGGATGAGTGAATGTAATCACGATTGCGGTTCTTGCTCGCAAAATTGCGGCGAACGCCAAGATTTACACGCGAAATGCAATGAGTTTAGCCATATTAAAAAGGTTGTTGCCGTCGGCAGCGGCAAGGGCGGTGTCGGTAAATCGTCGGTCACCAGCCTACTCGCGGTAATGATGGCGCGGCGCGGCTACAAAGTCGGCGTGTTGGACGCGGATATTACCGGCCCTTCGATTCCGCGCGCCTTTGGCTTGACACAAAAAGCACAAGGCTCGGATATCGGCATTTTGCCGGCCGAAACGCATATGGGCATCAAGGTGATGTCTATCAACTTGTTGTTAGAAGACGAAACCAAACCGGTTGTGTGGCGCGGTCCCGTGCTTGCCGGTGCGGTAACGCAATTTTGGACCGATGTGGTGTGGGGCGATTTGGATGTGCTGTTCATCGATATGCCGCCCGGCACCGGCGACGTGCCGTTAACCGTGTACCAGTCGTTGCCGGTGGACGCCACGGTAGTCGTATCCACACCGCAATCGTTGGTACAGATGGTAGTCGCCAAGGCAAAAACCATGGCGGATATGTTGAATATCCCGGTGGTCGGTCTGGTGGAAAATATGAGTTATCTGCAATGTCCGGATTGCCAAAAACGTATCCCGTTGTTTGGTGAGGAAAACGCCTTGGACGAAACGGCACGCCGTATGGAGATTCCGCTGCTGGCGAAACTTCCCATCAACGCCGACATCTCGCGCCTGTGTGACAGCGGCGAAATCGAACGCGTGGTTTGCGACGAAATAACACCGGCGGTGGATGCCGTCGAGGCCTTGTTGTCGTAATAAGAGGAGAACGTATGCACATTTCGGGACTGCAAAAAATGACATTGTTGGATTATCCCGGCCAAGTCGCCTGTACGGTGTTTTTGCCGGGGTGTAATTTCCGTTGCCCATTTTGCCACAACAGCGGATTACTGACCGACACCACGGAAAACCGCATCTCGTGCGAGGAATTGTTGGCGTTTTTGCAAAAACGCCGAGGGTTGTTGGACGCGGTGTGCTTCACCGGCGGTGAGCCCACCCTGCAACACGGACTGGAAGCGTTGATGCGGGACATCAAAGCGTTGGGTTTTCTTATCAAACTCGACACCAACGGTTCCCGTCCGGCAGTACTCAAACAATTGGTGGCCGCCGGCGTGGTGGATTATGTAGCGATGGATATCAAAAATGGGCCGTCCCACTATGCCGCCACGTGTGGGATTCCTACGCCGGATATAGCCGCCGTAGAGGAAAGTTTGTCGTTTTTGTTGTCGCGTCCGGTAGACTATGAACTGCGTACTACCGTGGTGGACGAACTTCACAACGCCGCATCGTTTGATGAAATCGGCTCGTGGCTACACCGTCTTTCTCCCTCTCAAAAAGCGACACGATTCTTTTTGCAATCGTATACCGACCGCGACAGTGTCCTACAAAGCGGCTTGCACGCTCCCTCCAAAGAGGCGATGACCGCCTACCGTGCACAGTTACAACCGTTCGTCGAAGCGGTCGCCTTGCGCGGTGTCGACTGAACACTATATATTGTGTTTTTCTAAAATATTGTCAACAACATATTGACTTTTTGAAAAATAACGGTTATAATGCAAGTGTTGCGCTTCACAGGCAACGCCTGCATTATTTTTTTAGTGAAGGGGATGTTGAGATGTATCAGGTTCTAAAACGCGACGGTACAACCGTGGATTTTGAAATTTCTAAAATCAGCGCGGCTATGATAAAAGCGTTTGAGGCACAAAACAAAAACTACCACCCCAGTGTTATCAATCTGTTAGCACTGCAGGTAACGGCGGCATTTGAATCGAAAATCAAAGACGGCGTGATTGCCGTTGAGGACATTCAGGACTGCGTGGAGCAGGTGTTGTCCGACGCCGGTTATGCTGACGTGGCGAAAGCCTATATTTTGTATCGTAAACAGCGCGAGAAGATTCGCAATGTCAACTCTGCCCTGTTGAATTATAAAGAATTAGTCGATAACTATTTGCAAATCAACGACTGGCGCGTGAAGGAAAATTCCACTGTGACGTATTCCGTTGGTGGTTTGATTTTGTCCAACTCCGGTGCGATTACCGCCAACTATTGGCTGAGTGAAATTTACGACGAGGAGATTGCCGAGGCACATCGCAGTGCGGCGTTGCATCTGCACGACTTGTCGATGCTGACGGGTTACTGTGCCGGTTGGAGCTTGAAGCAGCTCATCCAAGAGGGATTGGGCGGAGTTCCGGGCAAAATCACTTCGTCTCCCCCGAGCCATCTGTCGACGTTATGCAACCAGATGGTGAACTTCCTCGGTATTATGCAAAACGAGTGGGCCGGCGCGCAGGCGTTCTCCTCGTTTGACACCTATTTGGCTCCGTTTGTTAAGGTGGACAACCTGACACAAAAAGAAGTCAAACAATGTGTGCAGTCGTTCATTTACGGCGTCAACACCCCCTCGCGTTGGGGTACGCAAGCGCCGTTCTCCAACATCACGTTGGACTGGACAGTGCCGGCCGACCTGAAAGATTTGCCCGCCATCGTCGGGGGCAAGGAAATGGATTTCACCTACGGCGATTGCAAAAAAGAAATGGATATGGTCAATAAGGCGTTCATCGAAATTATGATTGAGGGCGACGCCAACGGCCGTGGATTCCAGTATCCTATCCCGACCTATTCCATTACGCGTGATTTTGACTGGAGCGAAACCGAGAACAACAAACTGTTGTTTGAAATGACCGCGAAATACGGCACACCGTATTTCTCCAACTATATCAACTCGGATATGGAGCCCTCCGACGTGCGCAGTATGTGCTGCCGCTTGCGTTTGGACCTCCGCGAGTTGCGTAAAAAGTCGGGAGGCTTCTTCGGTTCCGGTGAGTCCACCGGTTCCATCGGTGTTGTCACTATCAACCTGCCGCGCATCGCGTATCTGGCAGAAAACGAAGCCGATTTCTATGCGCGCTTGGATAAATTGATGGACATTGCCGCACGGAGTTTGAAAACCAAGCGTACCGTTATCACCCAGTTAATGGAGAACGGTTTGTATCCCTACACCAAGCGTTATTTGGGTACGTTTGCCAACCACTTCTCCACCATTGGTTTGATTGGTATGAACGAAGTCGGTTTGAACGCCAAATGGTTGCGTGCGGACTTGACGGATGAGCGTGTACAGGTCTTTGCCAAAGAGGTTCTGGACCATATGCGCGAGCGCTTGAGCGATTATCAGGAAGCCTACGGCGACCTGTACAACTTGGAAGCCACGCCGGCAGAATCCACCACGTATCGTTTTGCGAAACACGATAAAAAGCAGTTCCCCGACATCATCACCGCCAACGAGAACGGCACGCCCTACTACACCAACTCGTCGCATCTGCCGGTTGGTTTCACGGAGGATATCTTCTCGGCTTTGGAAATCCAAGACGATTTGCAAACACGCTACACCTCCGGCACGGTGTTCCACGCTTTCTTAGGTGAAAAACTGCCGGATTGGAAAGCGGCGGCGGCATTGGTTCGCAAGATTGCAGAAAACCACAAGTTGCCGTACTACACGATGTCCCCGACCTATTCGGTGTGTGCCAACCACGGTTATTTGACCGGCGAGCAGTACACCTGCCCGCACTGCAACAGCAACACGGAAGTGTATAGCCGTATTACCGGATACTACCGTCCGGTGCAGAACTGGAACGACGGTAAAACGCAGGAGTACAAAGACCGCAAGGTGTATGACATCAGTCGTTCGGTACCGCGTGCGAAATCCGCTGTGCAGGAAGAACCGGTCGCAGCGTGTGCGTGCGAGGGGGCTCCCGCAACGCCCGTCGCCACAGCGGACACCAAAGCGATTCTGATTTCCCGTGTGACCTGCCCCAACTGCCGCGTAGCGGAAAGCCTGCTCGCGAAAGCCGGTGTGGCGTATGAGAAACGGATTGCCGAAGAAAACCTGGATATGTGCCGTGAATACGGCATCAAAGGTGCTCCGACTTTGGTGATTACCGACGGTGACAACTATACCACCTATTACAGCGTTCCCGAAATTAAAAAGTATCTCGCATCGCTGTAACGTATGCTATTAACCACAAGTGCCGGGCGTTTGCCCGGCACTTGTTCAATCGAATCATAGGAGGAGTTCATTGTGTATGACATCGTGATTGTCGGCGGTGGCCCGGCCGGTCTAACCGCCGCCGTATACGCGCTGCGCGCCGGCAAAACCGTGTTGGTCATCGAGAAAAACGGATTCGGTGGACAAATTGCCTATTCGCCCAAAGTGGAGAATATCCCCGGCACGCAAAGCATCAGCGGTACGGAATTTGCGGATGCACTGGTGGAACAAGCGTTGGCGTTGGGCGCAGAGATGGAACTGGAAACCGTGACCGGCGTGGAAAAAACCGCCGACGGCTTTTGTATACATACCGAGGGCGGCACCGTGTTTGAAGGGTTGACCGTCGTGCTGGCGGTCGGCGTGAAGCATCGTATGTTGGGGTTGGAAGGCGAAACCGAACTCATCGGTAATGGCTTGTCATTCTGTGCCGTGTGCGACGGTGCGTTTTATGCCGACCGCGACGTGGCAATGATTGGCGGCGGCAACTCGGCGTTGCAAGAAGCCTTGCTGTTGTCTGAGGTGTGCCGTAAGGTAACCGTGGTACAAAACCTGCCCACGTTTACCGGCGAAGCCAAACTTGCCGAAGCGTTGTTGGCAAAAGACAATGTGGAAGTATTGTTCAGCACGCTGGTGACCGGTTACGAAACGGCCGACGGCGCGCTGACCGGCTTGCGCGTGCGAAGCGACCAAACCGGTGAGGAACGCATCATTCCCGTGGACGGTGCGTTTTTAGCCGTCGGATTGGTGCCGGAAAACGAGGCGTTTGCCGCACTGGCACACACCGATGAGCGTGGATATTTCGCCTCAGCGGAAGATTGCCTTACGGCGACTGCCGGCGTCTTTGTTGCCGGTGACTGCCGCTGTAAAACGATTCGACAAGTGGTAACTGCCTCCGCCGACGGCGCGGTTGCTGCCATGGCGGCGTGTCGGTATCTGGACGAATGATAACATCAGCATAACAAAACGCGCGATGGTGCCATCGCGCGTTTTTTGTTGTTATTATTTTTTGTAGACGGTAATTTCCACGTCGTTAATGACCACAGCGGTTTTGGGTTTGTCGCTCTCGTCTACCTCCACCGCCGCAATCGACTCAACCACATTCATACCAAGAAACACTTGTCCAAACACGGTATGACCGCCGGAACGGCGGAACGCGCCATCCAAATGCAGATTGCCTCCGTGTTTCAAATAGGCGTCCCAGGTCTCTTCGGGAATCCAATCGTACACATACGTTTCGTTAACAAAGTCTTCCCAACCGTTGATGCCGTACGTAGCCAACTCCTCTTTGGTATAATTGGTCAAATAGCCCTCGTACAGTTCTTTCGCATATCCCTCTTGGAATTCGGGTGTATACGTCTCGCGCGTACCAAACGCATCCGCATCTTTTTGATTGATGAAAAACTGGCTACCATTGGTATCTGTGCCGTTGTTCGCCATCGCCAACGCACCGTATAAATTGTGCAATCGGCTGTCAAATTCATCCTCAAACGGAGCCCCGTAACAACTTTCGCCACCGGTACCGTTGCCTTTAGGGTCGCCGCCCTGAATCATAAAGTTTTCAATCACACGATGGAAAATCAACCCGTCATAGTAGTTGTTTTTTGCCAACGTGACAAAGTTTTTTACGGCTTTCGGCGCCGCCTCGGGGAACAAGCGTACATAAATATCGCCCATGGACGTGTGTAAAATGGCGATTTCTTCTCCCTCTTCCGGCAACTCCGTTTGAAAACCGGACTGCTTATCGGCATATACCGTACCGCCCATTTCGTCGCGTTCGCCGGGGGCTGTGGTGGTTGTCGTCGTTTCATCATCCTTGTCGCTGCTGGTGGTCGTGTTTTGTCCCTTGCACGCCGTCAAACCGACGCACAAGACCAGTGCCAGCGCACCGGCGATTAGTTTGCGAATCTTCATACGTCTATCTCCTTAATTTCCAAAGTTTCAATCACAACATCCTCACACGGACGGTCCTGTGCACCGGTGGGAACCGCGGCAATCGCATCCACCACATCCATGCCCTCATATACCTGCCCGAACACGGTGTGATGATAATCCAAGTGCGGCGTACCGCCCACTTCGCGATAGGCTTGTTCAGCGTCTTCGGGGAAATAGTCCCGCAACGATGCCATCTGTCCGAGCAACGACGGCGGCACCTGCTTGGCCTGCACAATAAAGAATTGGCTGCCGTTGGTGCCGGGACCGGCGTTCGCCATGGACAACGCCCCGCGCAGATTGTGCAATTCCGGAGAAAACTCATCGCCGAACGGTCTCCCCCAGATGCTTTCACCGCCGCAGCCTGTACCGGTGGGGTCGCCGCCCTGAATCATAAAATCGTTAATCACGCGATGAAAAATCAAGCCGTTATAATAGCCGTTTTTGGCGTGTGTGGTAAAATTTTCGACGGTTTTCGGTGCTTGTTCGGGGAACAACCGCACCGCGATATCGCCGTGATTGGTGTGAAAGATGGCGACGGTATCGCCTACCGTCGGCAACGCCCGTTGGTCCATAGTTGCCTATCTCCTTTTTGAAAACAAATTTCAAAAATATTATACGGTGTCTAGGCGGCTTTGTCAAGGCATTGCCCCACACACAGCATCCAAATACCACCAAATACCAACAAGGCGACCGATAACGCCATGGAACCATAGGACGCCTGCACGATAGGCTGTCCCAACGCACCGAAAACCGGTTGAGAGATAGGAATCCATCGCAATAACACCTGCGTCAACAACGCGGTGAGAAACCCTTGCGTTAACCGTGCCAAAAAGAAACTACCGTCCATCACAGCCAAACCGCGCAACGAGGTTGCAATTTGGCAATGCACGGATAATCCGCCAAATCCCACGGCAAATCCCAAAACAAAGGCGGCGTGCTCGCGCAAGGATGCGGCTGCAACACAGCCCCCATTGACTTCCAGAATACAAGCAATCAGCGCCGATAAGCGCCGCGCACCGTACGGCGTTGCACACAACATCTCCACCACACCGGATGCATCCACCAACGCTTGCAACGCCGCAAACAGCACCACAAATCCAACAATGTGCAATAATGTTTCACTCGCTGTGGTTACCGATTCCACCAATGCTGCCGCCGGCGGCAAGTGCGGTGTCGATATGGTCCGTGCCGTAGAATGTTTACGGCGTGTGCCGCGTGGCGCGCTGAACACACCCAACAGAAAAGCCGCCACCAGATGTGCTGCAAACAACACGACCCCGAATTCCACACGGTTCATCATACCGACACCGACCGCACTGATAATAAACCCCGGACCGCCGTTCACACAAAACCGCAACATCCGCCGTCCCTCGGACGGCGTAATTTGACCGCTACGTACCAGTTCTCCCACCGCTGTCCCACCCGACGGATACCCGCCGATGGCACTGATAAGTATTCCGGCGGCACAACAGCCAGGCAATCCGAATAACCGTCGTGTAACACCCTCGCAACGACGTCCTATGGCCGCCGCCAAACCGGAACGGAGAATAAATCCGTTTAACACCAAGAACGGAAAAATGGCCGGAATCAACACCGTCGCGCATACCGATAATCCCCGACTGACACCACTTGCCACCGCCTGCGGCCGCCATAACAGTGCCGCACCGGCACAGAACACCATCACCGCGGATACGAGTAGTGCTCTCCGTCGCTTGTTCATCCCATCGCCCCCCATATACCCAATGTATGGACAATGACCGCCGCATTATTCCGGCTATGCGGTCATAGTATACAATGAATCGTACGCAGAATACCAAGGAGGGTGTTAGTGTGAAATCATGCAAACCGCACACGCGACTGTCGGAACGTGTTGAGCACGCATTAGACCTACCGACCGGCGTGTTAACCGATGCGCCGCGTATCGAATTGTGCGGCAACCGCCGTGTATTGGTCGAGGAATGTCAAAGCATCTTGGAATACGACGAAAACTGCATTCGCCTACGCACGGCGGTCGGCACGGTGCGTTTTACCGGTTGCGACTTGTGTATGCACTGCCGTTCGCCCGAGGGGGCGCTCATTACCGGTCGTTTGTCCTCCATCGAATTTTTATAGGAGGTGTCGTATGGTACTCTCTGCCGCGCTGTACTCCGTATATCTGGAATGTCAAGGTGGTTATCCCGAACGATTTCTCAACGCGGCGGCGGAAGCCGATATCCCGTTGTGGGATATTCGTCACTGCGAAGCCTCCTTGTGGTGTCGAGCCGCCGCCGCTGATTATCTGCGTCTGCGCCCGGTAGCGCGCCGCGCCCACATCCGTATGCGCGTGCGTAAAAAGCAAGGTCTCCTGTTCCGCTTTCGCCGTTTGGGTCTGCGTGCCGGGCTGTTGTGCGGGGCGGTGTTATTTTTCGTGGTGTTGTCCTTACTGTCTTCGCGCGTGTGGGTGTTGCGTGTTCACGGTAACACCACCGTATCCGACGACGCGATATTGGATTCCCTGAAACCTTTGGGGGTGTTCGAAGGAGCCGATTTGCGACACGTGAATTTACCCGAACTGCGGTTGAGTGCTCTGCAACAACTACCCGACTTGATTTGGTTAACCGTGAACCAGACCGGCAGTATTGCCACCGTCGAGGTGCAGGAGCGCACACCGACGACGCCGCTTTCGGCAAACACCCCTGCCAATCTGGTTGCCGCCTGCGACGGCGTGATTTTACACATTGATACCGTCACCGGTCAACCGATGGTCAAGGCCGGTGACGCGGTCACGCGTGGGACATTGCTTATCAGCGGTGTTATGGACAGTACCGTCGGCCCACAATTAAAACACGCCGCCGGCCACGTGCTGGCGCGTACCACACACACCTTGACACAGACCGTCCCTTTGAAAGAGTCGGTAACGGTGGTCGAGCGCACCGTCTATCAACCGGCATTACACGTATTCGGTTGGCGTATACCGCTGTATGCATCCACTGCTTTGGAAGGGACGCCGACGGTTTCAACAACCTACCGTCCGTTACTGGCGGCAGATGTTCCCTTGCCGCTCGGCATTTCGGTCACGCGGTTGGCATATTCCGGACACACCCCCGTCATACGCACAGCGGAACAAGCACGCGCGTTGGCAGAGCAACGCATTGCCGAACAGTTGGAAAAGTTATCCACCTCGTTCACATTGGAAAACAAGCAACACCATTTCCACAAAACGACCGATGCCGTAACCGTAACCGTACGGTGTGTCGGCACACAAGAACTCGCCGTGGAAAGCCCCATTCTGTAGAAATTTTTGTGGTTTTTGCTAGTGACATCCCGTGTTTTTTGTGGTATACCATAAGAGAACCGAACCCCACAATGCCTATGCGCAATCTTTTCGGTGCTTTTTTCGGCTTTTGCCCTGGATGGGCGTTAGCCCATCGGCAGTCACAAGCCAAAAAAATCATTCCAAAATCTTTGCGCATAGGTGCAACGCAGTTTTCACCGAACACGTTTTTGTTCGAATAACGAATAATTTTTTCGGCATGCTAACGCATGGCGGAAACATTTGAGGCAATTCGGGCAAAAAAGCGTGGTGAAAACCATTGCGAGTTTGGCTCTCTTATGGTATACTAACATAAAACTGAGGAGGTGACTGCGTGGAACAACTTATCAATGTGGACCGTATGGAACAGGCGGTCGCTCTTTTTGGAAATTTTGATGAAAATATCCGCTTGATTGAACGGGAATACACGGTGAACATCCTCAGCCGCGACAGCGACATTAAAATTAGCGGTGAACCGGAAGATGTGTTGAAAGCCACGCGGGCTATCCACGGGTTGTTGCAACTCATCAGCCGTGGTGAGCAACTGACCGAGCAAAACGTGCGTTATGTGCTGATGTTAGTCAACGAAGGTGCTGAGCAAGAATTGCCGACATTGTCGGGTGATAGTATTTGTATCACCTCCAAAGGCCGGCCGGTCAAGCCGAAAACGCTCGGACAAAGAACGTATGTAGACGCCATTCGCAACAACACCGTGGTGTTGGGCATCGGTCCTGCCGGTACAGGTAAAACGTATTTGGCGGTCGCCATGGCGGTGGAGGCGTTTCGCTCCAAGCAGGTCAACCGCATCATTCTCACCCGACCGGCCGTGGAAGCCGGTGAAAAACTCGGGTTTTTGCCGGGCGACTTGCAGTCCAAAGTGGACCCGTATTTACGGCCACTGTACGACGCCTTGTTTGATATGCTCGGTACCGAAACGTATCAAAAATATTTGGAACGCGGCAACATTGAGGTAGCGCCATTGGCGTATATGCGCGGCCGCACGTTGGACGATTGCTTTGTGATTCTCGACGAGGCGCAAAACACGACGCCGGAACAGATGAAAATGTTTTTGACGCGGTTGGGGTTCAATTCCAAAATGGTCGTCACCGGCGACATCACACAAATCGACCTGCCGGACGGCAAAAAAAGCGGCCTACGTGAAGCGATGCGCATCCTCAAAGACGTGGAGGATGTCGCGGTATGTACGTTTAACCAAAAGGACGTGGTGCGGCATCAGTTGGTGCAACGCATCATTCAAGCATACGAAAACTATGAGAAAGCAAAACAAGAAAGGAAACGTGGCAGAAATGCTTAAAAAAATTCGGGTAGACATTGAAAACCGCCAAAAAGCCGTGAAAATTCCTACGGGAACACGGATGCTGATTCGTCGTTGCTGCCACGCCGTCTTAGAATTGGAAAAGATTGACGGATGCGCGCAGGTGGATGTCACACTGGTTGACAACGAGCAAATTCGCGCCATCAATCGGGAGCAACGGCAAATTGACGCCGCGACCGACGTGTTATCGTTCCCCCTCGGCGAAAATGGCGAGTTTGACATTCATCCCGAAACCGGTGAAAAACTCATCGGCAACATCGTGTTGTCTATTGAGCAAGCCCAAAAGCAAGCACAGGATTTCGGTCATTCGTTCAACCGCGAAGTGGGATATCTGACCGTACATTCGATGTTCCATCTGTTGGGATATGACCACGTCAACGGCGGATTAGAGGCCGTGCATATGCGTGAAAAAGAAGAAACCGTGATGGAACAAATCGGATTGTCACGTATCAACAGTTATGTGCTCAGCGAATAACGCGCACCGTTTTGCGCAGGGATTTCGCGATGCTTTTCGCGGTGTGCGGCGATGTGTGTGCGAAGAACGAAATTTCCGTTTTCATCTGGTATTCGGCGCGTATGTGGTGGGATTCGCCACCGAGTTTTCTTTCTCGCGCGTGGAATGGATGGTGTTGTGCCTTTGTATCGGCACCGTGTTATGTGCGGAACTGATAAACAGTGCGATGGAACGCGCCGTCGACCGCATCTCCACAGAACAACACCCGTTATCCGCCGCGGCGAAAGATTACGCCGCGGCCGCCGTACTCGTGCTCACCGTGGCAGTCACCGTGGTTGGTGTGCTTTTGTTTTGGCAACCGACCGTGTGGGTGTCGCTTATGCAACAATGGTGTCGTGATATTTGGCAACCGTGTGTGTTGTTACTGTCATTCATCCCTGCTTGGTTTTTTGTGTTTAGGAGGTAACTATGTCGGATACAACTTCTGCGTTCATCGCCATTGTGGGTATGCCCAACGTGGGAAAATCATCCTTATTGAATGCGTTGGTGGGACAAAAAGTGGCGATTGTTTCGGACAAGCCGCAAACCACGCGCAACCGTATTATGGGGGTGCTCACAAAAGGAACTGCCCAGTTGGTATTTTTGGATACTCCGGGTTCGCACCGCCCACGCACGCGGTTGGGTGATTTTATGGTTAAATCCATCAGCGAGGCTGTATCCGGCGTGGATGCCGGTATTTTGGTGGTCGAACCGAGCACCGTGATTCGGGATGCGGAACGCGAGTTGTTGGAGCGTTTTCGCTCACAAAAACTGCCGGTATTGTTGGTGCTAAATAAAATTGACACCGTCGCAGACAAATCCTCGTTGCTCGCGTGTATGGACGCGTGGCGACAAGCGTATCCGTTTGACGCAATTTTCCCGTTGTCGGCACTGACCGGCGAGGGCGTGTCCCTGTTTGCCGAAACCCTGACAACGTATGCGATTCCCAGTCCGCATTTCTTTCCGGAAACCACCACCAGCGACCAGTCCGACCGTGTCCTCGCCTCCGAACTGTTGCGCGAGCAGATGTTGTTGCAATTACGGGAAGAAATTCCTCACGGCGTTGCGGTGGTGATTGAGCGCTTGGAAGAACGCGAAACCGAGCGTAGCACCTTATTGGAAATTGATGCCGAAATTTACTGTGAACGCGACAGCCATAAGGGTATCATCATCGGCAAGCGCGGTGCGATGCTCAAAGCCATCGCCAGTGCCGCGCGTCAGGAAATGGAATCCTTGTTCGGCGCTCACGTCGATTTGCAATGCTGGGTAAAGGTCAAAGAGGATTGGCGTAACCGGCAAGGGCTGCTGAACTCGTTTGGCTATCGCTCATAATTTTCCTATGTATGAATCACCGCGTTTTCGCTCAAAGTAATAGTGTACTTTGAACGGAGGCGATGAGAACGATGGACTCTGAAAAATGGTGGAATACCTTTGAACAAACCGGCAAGATAGAGGACTATCTGCGCTATTGCGGTATCGACATCCACGCATCCGGCACCGCGACGGTTGCCGAGGACACTACGCAGGAGGCTCCCTATGAACGTTATCACCGACGCCCTGATAGTGCGCGAAAACAACAATATCGGTGAATCCGACCGTTTCGTCACCGCACTGACGCGCGATTTCGGACTGATTCGCGCCTCGGTACGCGGCGCGCGTAATCTGAAAAACCGAAACGGTTCGGCAACGCAGTTGCTGTGTCATTCCCGTCTGTCGTTATACAAGGGACGGGAAAAATACATAATCGACGATGCGCAACCGCTACACGTGTTTTTTGAGGTGCGAGAGCAGTTGGACAAACTGGCACTCGCACAATATTTTTGTGAATTAGCCGGCGTACTCGCACCGCAGGAAGAACCGGCAGAAGAGGCGTTACGGTTGTTACTGAACGCCCTGCATTATCTGGCAACCGATGCACGGCCGTTACCGCTGCTGAAAGCCGTCACGGAATTGCGCCTGCTCACACAAGCCGGCTATATGCCGTCCATCGCGGAATGTGCCGGTTGCGGCACCAACGACGGTGTATGGTTTTCTCCGTTGCAGGGCACCTTATTGTGCCGTTCCTGCCACAGCAACACCGCGTGCGTACCGTTATCTCCCACGGCGCTGGCGGCGATGCGCCATATCGTGTACGCTCCGTTTGAAAAATGCTTTTCCTTTGCGTTACCGGACGCCGAAGCCGCGGTGCTTGGCGATGTCACCGAACGCTTTTTACTGGCGCAACTGGGACGCAGTTTTAACACGTTGGAATTTTATCACAGTTTAATTTGAGGAGCCCTTGGTATGAACAAGCATTACCGTGCATTGGAACTGGATAAAATATTGGACTTGCTCGCCTCGCAAGCGGTGTGCGCTGATGCCGCCGATGCGGCGCGGGCTTTGCGTCCGTCACCGCATCTCACCGAAGTACGCGAACGCTTGGACGATACCGATGCCGCCTTTTCACTGATGGCAAAATTCGGCGCTCCCTCGTTCGGTGGTGCCACCAATGTCGCGTCGGCCTTGCGTCGTGCGGCGGCAGGCGCTTCCTTGTCACTCGGTGAATTGTTACGCATTGCCGCGACGCTGCGCGTCATCCGTTCGTTGACGGAGTGGCACGCCCATTGCGAAGGGGTGACAACCTGCTTAGATGAACGCTTTTCCCTGCTGAATCCCAATCGGTATTTGGAAGATAAAATCCGCACCGCCATCGTGTCTGAGGACGAAATCAGCGACCATGCCTCCACGGCACTCGCCGACATTCGCCGCCGTATGCGGGCAGCCTCATCGCGCGTGCGGGAACAACTGGATAAACTTATTCATTCTCCCCAATCACAAAAACTGTTACAAGACCCGGTTGTCACCATCCGTGGCGGCCGTTTTGTGGTGCCAGTCAAAGCCGAACATCGCGGCGACGTACCGGGACTGGTACACGATACGTCCGCGTCCGGCGCAACGGTGTTCATCGAACCGCTGGGCGCGGTAGAAGCGAATAACGAACTGAAGTTATGGGAATCGCGCGAAGCGGCGGAATGTGAACGCATCGTACAAGAATTATCTGCCGAAGCCGGCTCGTTTGCCGACGCGATTGTGCAGGACTACGCCGTGCTCGTGGAATTAGACCTCATTTTTGCCAAAGCACGGTTGGCGTATGCGATGAAAGCCACACGCCCGACGGTTTCCGAAGACGGGCGCATCTGCCTACGGCGCGCGCGCCATCCGTTGATTGCCGCCGACCGCGTGGTACCGATTGATGTAGAACTCGGTGTCGGTTTTGACACGTTGGTCATCACCGGACCGAACACCGGTGGCAAAACCGTCACCCTGAAAACACTCGGTTTACTGACGCTGATGGTGGCGTGCGGATTGTTGCCGCCGGTCAGCGACGGTAGTTCGTTCACGGTGTTTCGCACGGTGCTTGCGGACATCGGCGACGAGCAATCCATTGAACAATCGCTATCCACGTTTTCGGCGCACACCACGAACATCATCCGCATTTTACAAGAAGCGGATGAACGCTGTTTGGTGTTGCTTGACGAATTGGGAGCCGGCACCGACCCCGTCGAGGGCGCGGCGTTGGCGACCGCCGTTTTGGAACAACTGCGCCGCCAAGGCGCCCGTATTGCCGCCACCACACACTATGCGGAATTGAAAGCGTATGCCTTGCAAACCGACGGCGTGGAAAACGGAAGTTGTGAATTTGATGTTGCCTCTCTGCGTCCCACCTACCGTTTGTTGGTGGGAATTCCGGGACGGTCGAATGCGTTTGCCATTTCCGAACGATTGGGAATGCCGCCGTCAGTGGTCACGCATGCGCGCACACTGGTATCGGGCGAAGACCGCCGCTTGGAAGAGGTAATGGCGACACTGGAAGAAAAGAAACTGGCGTTGGAAACGGCCTTGCAAACGGCACAACAAGCGGCGGCGGATGCCACCGCCGCCAAAACCGCTGCGGAAAAGCAGTTGGCAGACTGGGAACGCCGCCGCGAAAAAGAATGGGATACCGCCCGTGAACAAGCGCGTTTGCTGGTTGAACGCGCGCGGCGCGATACCGAGGCATTAATGGAAGAATTGGATGCCTTGCGCCGCCAAAAAGAAGAGGCGGACTTTGTGCGTAAAGCCGCTTCGGCACGCTCTCAGTTGCGCCATCGGTTAAATCGCTTGGAAGACACCATTGACCCCGTCACCGAACGACAAACCAACAACTACCGTTTGCCGCGTCCGTTGCAGGTAGGCGACGATGTGCTACTGGTCGATTTGGATAAACCGGCGGTGGTCCTGTCCCTGCCTGACTCCGGCGATACCGTTGAGGTACAAGCCGGCATCATTCGCACGCGTGTTCCTCTGACATCGTTGCGGTTGTTGGAGAAAAAGCAAAAACCGCAACCGCCATCGACCGGCAGACGCCGCACCTCCGAAAACTTGTCGCGGTCGGCACGCAGTGCACGGACCGAACTGGATTTGCGCGGGCAAACCATCGAGGAAGCCTTAAATGAAGTGGATAAGTTTCTGGACGATGCCCGTCTGGCCGGCTTACAGCGCTTGACCATCATCCATGGCAAAGGGACCGGCGCGCTACGCGCCGCCGTACAAGCACACTTGCGCGCCTGCCCCGGTGTGGATTCGTTCCGCTTGGGATTGTACGGCGAGGGAGAAACCGGCGTCACGGTCGTAACGATGAAATAGGAGGTGTGGAAATGATACGATTGGTGTTTTGTGATGTGGACGGTACGCTGCTACCGCACGGTGAAACCGCACTGTCTGACGACGTGTGCGATGCGTTGCGGCGGTTGACAAGCCGCGGCGTCACAGTCGCCATTGCCAGCGGAAGACCGTATTCTCAACTACAAACCTTGTTCGGTGCGTTGGCACACCGGTTGATTTTCATCTGCCTTGACGGAGCAATTACGTTGGAACGCCACTGTGTGTTACATAAATCGGCATTGCCGCGCCAAACGGCACTGACGTTGCTGGCACAGTATTCGCACGCCGCCGTCCATGGCCGTCAAACGATATACCGGCTGGGAAACGCGCCCGTAAACGGACGTGCCGTCGCCTCTCCGGAGGAAATCAGCGACGATTTTCTGAAACTGGAACTGTTTGCCACCTCCGTGCCGGACAATCCGACCGCCTACCGCGTGGCATACCGCGAACCCGGCTTGGTGGAATTGGTTGCGCCGAACGCCGACAAAGGCACCGCGGCCCGTGCTTTAATGAACAAATTGGGCATCGCGCCGGAACAAGCAATGGCATTCGGTGACGGCGAAAACGATGCCGCATTACTGGCGGCGGTGGGACAACCCTACCGTATGCGCGGCACCTTGACGCACACCGACGCCGCCGAAACTGACAGTGTCCTCGCCACCTTGCGCCGCACCTTTTCTCTGTAATATCATTGATGCATTAAATAAAAAGACGGTTTCTGTAGAAACCGTCTTTTCTTGTGTTTTTGTTGTTACGGTGTGCCGGATATCGTGTGCAGGTGCAGGTGCATCCGCACCCATGCTTTCTCCTTGCAATTTTCGACAAAAAAGTGTACACTAAAAGAGGAGATACATTGGTTACGGGGGGTAAATCGCGATGAAACGGATGTTCGCTTGTCTTTTAGTGATAGCCTTTACCTTGTCGGTCACCGCCTGTGGTGCCCCGGCCCATACCGGAACGACACCGACGACAACACAACAGTTGTTGGACAGTGTGGATAAATTGGTCAGTACCACCGTCAGCGGCGACGGCTCGCACCTCACCACGACACTGTCCACCGAGGTGGACTCCACCACAACGCAAACAGCCGGTGACGATACCCATCGCGGCACAACGACTACGGCTACCACAACCACCGCCAAAGAATTCTCCGGCTCAAGCCAAAGCACAACCACGACGGCCGGTCATGTCACATCCCAAGTCGGTTTAACAACGACAGTAAAGACAACCTCTTCGAAAGAAACCCGTTCCGACAATAAGAGCACCTTGTCCTCCGGCGGCAAACCCAGCACCGTAGTAACGACACCGTCGACCACGACTGTGCGTCCGGCACCGGTGCCGACAGTTACCACAACCAAAGCAACAAAACCGCAGGGAAACACGACAACCACAACACAAAAGAAAGCGATGTATACCTATGTCACCGGGCAACAGCACACGCCGTTACCGGATTCTGAACGCTACTTGTATTCGTTGTTGGATGACGAATTCAAAGGGTATTATCGGAAAATCCACGAAGCGGTCACCAATCTGCAAACCTCGGTAGAACTCAACGCCGACCTCGGCAGAGATAATCGCCATCACATTTTCTTCTTATATTTGTTTGACAACCCGGAACAATTTTTCTTGTGCAACACCATCAGGGCATATATGTACGGAGAAACCGATGGATTGTTCTTCTCCTATACCGACGGTGTCACGACGTTTTCCACGACCGAAACCGGCGTACCATTGGAATCGGCTTTGCGTCAAAGTATCGAAACCAAACGCGCCGCGTTTCAAGCGGAAGTACGGCGTATCACAAGCACCATTCCCGCCTCAGCACCGGCGGTAGTGAAAGAACGATTACTCTATAACTATTTGACAAGCACCTGTTCTTACAATTTGAGTCCACCGACGAACGGCCTCAACGATATGAACTGGACCGCCTACGGCGGACTGGTCAACAAAACCGGTGTATGCGAAGCGTATGCCGAAGCCTTTCAAACGCTGTGTTTGGCAGTCGGCATTCCGTGCACCGGCATCACCGGAAAAGCCAATGGCGGCGACCACAAATGGAACGCCGTGCAGTTAGACGGCGAATGGTATCAGTGCGACGTCACGTTTGACGACCCCATCGGCGGTCTACCAAGTATGCGTTATCACACCTATTTCAATTTGACCGATGCGCAAATGAAACAGCTCGGTCACAACCACGAAAACAGCCAATGGCCGGTACCGGTTTGCACGGCTACGGCATATAATTGGGAACACTACGTTTCGCTTTACGGAGAATAAGCGGAGATACCCAAAACTGCCTGTGGCTTTAGCCACAGGCAGTTTCTTTATTTTTTGAGTTGAATTTTGAAATCAAACACCGCACCGCAATCTTTGCACGCCGTGCAAAAACACTTATATGCGTTAGGGCGCAGTTTGTTTTCGGTCCCTTTCTCGCAAAATCTGACTCCGTAATAGCTGGTAAGAAAGCCCTCCATACAATTTTCGCTCTGGCATTGCGGACACTTCACCGCCATCACCTCTTTTCGGAATATTCGGCCAAAACCGCCTCAATCGCCTGTATTTCTTGCTCGGAAAAAGCCGTATTGCCGGTCGCCGCAATATTCTCGCGGATTTGTTCCGCCGTACTCGCGCCGACCAATACACTCGTCACCTGACCGACGCCCAGCAACCACGCAATCGCCATTTGCGCCAACGTTTGTCCGCGTTGCTGTGCCAGTTGGTTGAGTTTGGTCACGGTGTTCAACACCGCCGGCTCCAACCGCTCGGGCGTTAAAAACGTGTGTGGTTTTGCCGCGCGAGAATCCGCAGGAATCCCGTGCAGATATTTGTCCGATAACATGCCTTGCGCCAGCGGCGAAAACGCAATACTCCCCATACCGGCACGGTGGGTAGCATCCAAAATCCCTTCGGTTTGCACGTGGCGGTCCAACAAGGAATATCGCAGTTGATGAATCAAACAGTGCACGCCCATGGATTCCAACAACTCTTGCGCACGCGCGGCAGTCGGCGCGTCGTAATTGGAAATACCCACATATAAGGCTTTACCACTCTTCACAATATCACGCAACGCACCCATAGTTTCTTCTAACGGCGTGTTCGGGTCCATCCGATGATGGTAAAAAATGTCGACATACTCCAAACCCATCCGTTTCAAACTGGCATCCAGACTGGAAACGAGATATTTGCGGCTTCCAAAATCCCCATACGGGCCGGGCCACATATAATAGCCGGCTTTGGTGGATATCACCATCTCATCGCGGTACGCCGACAACTCCTCGCGCAAAATCCGTCCGAAATTGCGTTCTGCCGAACCGGCAATGGGGCGCCCATAGTTGTTGGCCAAATCAAAATGCGTAATCCCGTTGTCAAAGGCGGTCGTGAGCATTTCCACCATCGTGTCATAGCGGTCGACCTCACTGAAATTGTGCCACAGTCCCAACGAAATGGCCGGCAACCGCAATCCGCTGTTGCCGCAATAGGGATAGGGCATCGTGTCATATCTGGCTTTGTTCGGTGTATAACTCATCGTTCTGCCTCCTAATATCCCAGCAACCACATACGGCAGATGCCGGCAAATTCCCGTATCCAGTAACTCCCGAAAAACACAAATTCCGTCTGTGCTGTCACCGAACCGACGTCGGTAAATCCGGCGGCTCGCGCAAATTGTTGAGCGCGGTATTGATGAAACTCCTGCGTCACCACCGCTATGCCGGTGGGCAACCCGTTTTGTTTGATGATGTCCTTAGAAAATTGAATGTTTTCAAAGGTGCTGGTAGACCGGTCTTCCACATAAATCCGTTCCGGCGCAATACCGGCACGCACCAAATACTTCTGCATCACGGATGCCTCGGTACACGGCTCGTCCGCACCCTGCCCACCGGATACAATACACGCGGCTTGCGGATGGGCGTTCAAGAACTCTGCCGCCTTGTCTAAGCGAGCACGCAAAATACGGCTGGGTTGCTCACCGCGCAAACCGGCGCCCAATACCACCACGGTGGCGTTTTCCGGCGACGGTTCGGTAGAGGCTCGTATCATGATGACCGATACCACCACAAACAGCACCAATACGATAGCCACCACCGCAGCGACCACACTCAACAGCAGTCTACCCACCGTCGTATCGGTTATGCGTTTCCACAGTGCGGCAACCGCCGCAAATCGCACACACACCACAAATCCGATGGTTCCGACTGCCAATAAGGCAACATTCCCGACGTGAAAACGCGTCGTTGCCAACGGCAACACGCCCCACAGCAAAAGAAAGACAGAAAGCGCCGCACCCAGCGCGCGCAGGGCAACCGCCCCTATGCGAATATCGGTTATGATGGCTATCCTCCCCTTTCTACTTCCGTATCACCATTCTATCACGCCACACGGGGTTTGTAAATCCCGTCTGTAAAAAACAATATGCCCACTCGGTCAACGAGTGGGCATATTTTCGGATATACTTAAACTTTACGCACGCGGATAACGCCTTCGATGGCGCAAATCTTATCCAACGTCGCCGCCGGGACATCGTTGGATACATCCACGACCGTATAGGCATACTCGTTCTTCGAACGATTGGTCATGGTATCAATGTTGATACCGTCCTCCGAAATCAGCGTGCTGATTTGTGCCACCATCGTGGGGATGTTGCGATGCAACACGCACACACGCACCGCCGAAGTTTTGGGCGTTTCCATGGCCGGGAAATTCACCGAATTGCAAATAATACCTTGCTCCAAATAGGCCTTCATTTCATCTGCCGCCATGACCGCACAGTTGTCTTCGCTTTCCGGCGTGGAAGCACCCAAGTGCGGGATTGCCACCACATTTTCCACGTCCAACATATCGTCCGACGGAAAATCAATAACATAACTCTGCACCTTGCCGGACGCCAACGCCGCACGCATGGCCTCGCCGTTAACCAGTTCGCCGCGCGCAAAATTCAAAATACGCACGCCGTCTTTCATCGTGGCCAGTGTATCCGCATTGATGATATCGCGCGTATCCGGCGTCAACGGCAAATGCAACGTGATATAATCGCATTCCGCTATCAACTGCTCCACCGTAGCGGCGTGATGCACCGCGCGCGACAATTTCCAAGCGCCGTTGACCGACAAATACGGGTCATACCCGTATACTTCCATACCCAATGCCTGTGCCGCGTTGGCAACCAGCACACCGATGGCACCCAACCCGATAACCCCGAGTTTTTTACCCATAATTTCAGGACCGGCAAATTGACCTTTCCCTTTTTCGACCAACTTGCCGACTTCGTCACCCTTGCCCTTGAGCGTGCGCGCCCAATCAATCGCCGGCACGACTTTACGCGATGCCAACAACAAACCGGCAATCACCAATTCTTTCACGGCATTGGCGTTGGCGCCGGGCGTGTTAAACACCACAATCCCCTCTTCACAGCAACGCTCCAACGGAATGTTATTCACGCCGGCGCCGGCACGCGCGACGGCTAACAGCGATGACGGGAATTCCATCTCGTGCATTGACGCCGAACGCACCAAAATGCCCTGCGGATTTTCCACCGCGTCACCGACGACATACCCATCGCCCAAACGGTCGGTGCCGCACGCGGCGATTTTATTTAATGTCAAAATGTTCATACTCGACTCTCCTTTGCCAAGACCTATTAGGCGTTGTTCGCCTCAAACTCTTTCATAAATGCGACCAGTTTTTCGACACCTTCGACCGGCATCGCGTTGTAAATCGACGCACGCATACCACCGACCGAGCGATGTCCTTTCAGATTGACAAAACCGGCAGCGGCTGCCTCTTTGACGAACTTCGCATCCAATTCCTCGTTACCGGTGACAAACGGAATGTTCATCAGCGAACGGTCTTCTTTAGCAACCGTACCGCGGAACATCGTGGAATTATCCAAGAAATCATACAACAACGCCGCTTTTTTCTCGTTGATAGCCTTCATCTTTTCCAAACCGCCGATGTCATCACGCAACCACTCCAACACCATCTTGCAAACATAGATGGCATAGCAGGGCGGCGTGTTAAACATCGAGCCGTTTTCCGAATGGGTGCTGTATTTGAACATCGTGGGTGTGCATTCCTGCGTGGCACCGATAAGGTCCTCACGCACAATCACCACCGTCAAACCGGCGGGGCCCATGTTTTTCTGTGCACCGGCATACAGCAGACCGAAACGCGACACCTCTATCGGCTCAGACAAAATGCAGGACGAAACGTCTGCCACCAACGGCACATCGCCGGTTTCCGGCAAGGTGTGGAACTTGGTCCCGTAGATGGTGTTGTTCATACAAATGTGGAAGTAGTCTGCCTCTTTGGTGAAATCTGCCTCATCCCATGTGGGAATGTAGGAAAACGTCTTGTCTTTGGAACTGGCAATCACCTTCGCCTCGCCGTAACGCGCGGCTTCCTGATACGCCTTGTTGGCCCACTGACCGGTTATCAAGAAATCGGCTTTGCCGCTGCCGGTCATCAGGTTAAGCGGAACCATCGCGAACTGCGACGACGCGCCACCCTGCAGGAAAAGCACTTTATAGTTGTCAGGAATATTCATCACTTCACGTAGAAGTGCTTCACAGTCTTTAATAATGGCATCGTACGTCTTCGAACGATGAGACATCTCCATCACGGATTGACCGGAACCTTGATAGTCCATCATTTCCTCTGCTGCGCGACGCAACACACTTTCCGGCAGCACCGACGGTCCTGCTGAAAAATTATATACTCTTGCCATAGTTGATTCCCCCTGAGTTGATTTATTGTAATTACATTTTATTGTACCCTTTTGTGAAAAATTAGTCAATCGTTTTCGCAATTTTTTACAGCACTTCTTGCATAATTGTCCCCGAGCCGTTATAATGGGGATAGGTACCAACTGAAAGGGTGAGTAGTTTATGACCATCGCAGATGTCAAAACCATTCTGAAAGCAGAAGTGCGTTGCGGCACCGACCTCAACGCCGAGGTTCATAATGCCTGCGGCAGCGATATGATGAGCGACGTGTTGGCGTTTGTAAAAGACCAGTCGGTCTTGTTGTCCGGCCTTGTCAATACCCAAGTTGTCCGCACAGCGGAAATGATGGATATGGTATGCATCGTGTTTGTACGCGGCAAAGAGCCGACACCGGAAATGATTGCCCTGGCCGAAGAACGCGGCATGGTGTTGATGACCACCTCGTTGCGTATGTTTACCGCCTGCGGTCTGTTGTACCAGAACGGATTGTCCGGCGGTGACGCATGAGAAAAGAGGCGTTGCTCGTATGAACATTTCTCTGCACTACGATGTCCCCGGTGATGATTTTACCCGCGCCGGTGCGGCTTCCGGAGCGGTAAAAGGCAAATTAAAACAATTGGGCTTTCGTTCGGATGTGATTCGCCGTGTTGCGATTGCGATGTACGAAGGCGAAATCAATATGGTAATTCACGCGGGTGGCGGTACCGCTGATGTAGACATCAATCCCCAGCGCGTACAGATTGTTTTATCCGACAACGGCCCCGGCATTCCCAATGTCGATTTGGCCATGCAGGAAGGCTGGTCAACCGCTTCCGAAACGGTGCGCGACCTCGGTTTCGGCGCCGGAATGGGACTACCCAACATCAAAAAATATACCGATACCCTCACCATCGAAACCAAACCGGGCAAAGGCACGCGTTTGTGTATGACCGTGTTGGTCGATGAGGCGACGAATTAAGGAGTTCTTGCAATATGGACCACTTTGTTCATTCCGTAACATTGGATTCCGACAAATGTGTGGGTTGTACTAACTGCATCAAGCATTGCCCCACACAGGCGATTCGTGTACGTGACGGCAAAGCAACCATCATTTCGGAACGTTGCATCGACTGCGGCGAATGTATCCGTGTTTGTCCGCATCATGCCAAAAAAGCGCGTCACGATTCGCTTGCTATGTTATCCGATTATCAATATACCGTGGCATTGCCGGCGCCGGCATTGTACGGACAATTTCATCATCTGGACGATATCGATGTCATATTGACCGGCTTGGTAGCACTCGGCTTTGACGAGGTGTTTGAAGTTTCTCGCGGCGCAGAGATTGTGTCTGCCGTCACGCGTCAACTGTTGGAAGAAGGCCAACTGAAAAAACCGGTTATCAGTTCGGCGTGTCCGGCGGTGGTACGGTTAATTCAGGTGCGTTTTCCGGAACTGTGTGACCACGTGTTGCCACTGAAATCGCCGATGGAAGTTGCCGCTTCGCTGGCACGTCAGCGCGTGATGGCGCGTACCGGTCTTAAACCGGACGACATCGGGATTTTCTTTCTGTCACCGTGTCCCGCCAAGGTTACCGACGCACATCGGCCGATTGGTATGCCTCGCTCGCAAGTGGATGGCGTGTTGGCTATCAGCGATATTTATCCGGCACTGCTGAGCAAAATGAACAAGTTGGAACGCATTGAACCGATGATGCAGTCCGGTATCATCGGTGTCAGTTGGTCATTTATCGGCGGAGAAGCGGCTGGCACACTCAACGAAAACCATCTGTCTGCCGATGGCATTCGTAACATCATTCACGTATTGGAAGATGTGGAAGATGAAAAGTTTGCGGATTTGGATTTCATTGAACTGAACGCGTGTGCCGGCGGCTGTGTCGGCGGCGTACTCACTACCGAGAACGGATATGTGGCGCGTGCGCGTATTAAACATTTGCGTAAATACTTGCCGGTTTCTTGCAACCACGCCGACGAAGCCGGTGATATGGCCGCGCTGCGTTGGTCGCAACCGTTAAAGGAAAATCCGGCATTGCGGTTGGCGGAAACCGTCACCGATGCGATGCGATTGATGCAGGAGGCCGACAGCATTTTCGAGCATCTGCCGAAACTGGATTGCGGTTCCTGTGGCGCACCAACTTGCCGCGCTTTGGCAGAGGACATTGTGCGTGGCCTCGCCAGTGAAAACGATTGTATTTTCCGATTGCGTGAGCAATTGGCATCCCCCCATAAAAAGGAGGCAGATACGCCATGACTGTTCGTGACATTCTCGCAGCGTTGCCGGTAGACGTGCTGTGCGAGGGCGACCTTGACCGTGAAATCACCGGCGGTTATTGCGGCGACCTGCTCAGTTGGGTAATGGGGCGCGCCACGGCCGGCAGCGTATGGTTTACGGTAATGGGCAACGTCAATGCCATTGCTGTTTGTGTGTTGGCAGACCTCCCTTGTTTGGTGCTTTGCGAAAATGCTGTGCTGGATGATGCCGCACGGGAGCGAGCCCTGACCGAAAACATCACGGTCTGTCGTAGCCAACAGGACGCATATACCTTAGCGGTAGCGTTATCAAAACGCCAATAACCCCTCAAAGAGAAAGGATTGTTAACAATGTCTATTGAAGCCGTTCGTCCATTCCTTGCCGCTTTTGGCAGGGAACAAGATATCCTAGAATTCCCCGTTTCCAGTGCCACGGTGGAGTTGGCAGCGAAAGCGCTCAACACCGACGGTGCACGCATTGCGAAAACGCTGTCCTTTGCAGACGGTGACGGTTGCTTGGTCGTCGTCACCGCCGGCGATACCAAAATTGACAACGCCAAATTCAAGCACACGTTCGGTTTCAAGGCGTCGATGCTTTCGTTGGAACGGGTAGCGGAACTCACAGGGCACGCGGTAGGCGGTGTTTGCCCGTTTGCCCTGCCGAACAACGTGCGTGTGTTTTTGGACAATTCTATGAAACGCTTTGACACGGTCTTTCCGGCGGCTGGCAGTGCGAATTCGGCGATTGAAGTGACGTGCGCGCAGTTGCAGGAATATTCCGGCGGTATTTGGGTAGATGTTTGTAAACTGCGCGAAAACGGATGCTAACTAACAGAAAGGAGGGAGATTATGAGAATTTACTACGATTTTCATATACACTCCTGCCTTTCGCCTTGCGGTGATGAGGAAATGACACCACACGACTTAGTACAAATGGCAAGTCTGTTGGGACTCCAAGCGATTGCACTCACGGACCACAATACGTGCGGCAACTGTGCCGCGGCGGCGGAAGTCGCGGCATCCGTCGGCATCACCTTTTTGCCGGGTATGGAATTGTGTACCGCAGAAGAAGCACACGTCGTTTGCTTATTCCCCACGGTAGAACGCGCCTTGGCGTTTGAAGCGCATATCGCTCCCACCCTACCGGCAGTTCCCAACCGCCCCGATATTTTCGGCGAGCAGACCTTGCGTAACGCGCAAGATGAACCGGTCGGCATAAAAGAAAACCTACTGGCAGTTGCCTCGGCTATCAGCGTGGATGACGTGGTTTCCCTCGCTCGTTTGTTTGATGGTGCCTCGTTTCCGGCACACATCGACCGCCCTTCATACAGCGTCACCGCCGCTCTCGGCGATTTACCACCGCTGGGGTTTGCCGCGGTGGAGGTGACTGCCTCAGGCGACGTGGCGTCACTGAAAGCACAGTATGCGGAAATCGGTGACAAGCCGATACTTCTCAATTCCGACGCCCACCGCTTGGACGCCATCTGTGAAGCCGGTGCATATTTAGACCTGCCGGACAATACCCCCGAAACCATTATTGCCGCATTAAACGGCACACTCCCCTGCGCGTGGTCGCGCGGCGTATAACGGCAAACAAAAGACAGCCTCTGTCTCAGAGGCTGTCTTTTTCTATCGGTTATTGACAACCGGTGCCGTCCGCGCGCCGTGTGGCACACGTCACCAAGCAGACAATCTGCACCAATAAATACGCAAAGAAGAAAGCAACAATCGCCGTCAATACCAAGCGAAGATTGAAGAGTGTACCGGTATTAAACACCAACAACACCAACGTGCTGACAACCGTTCCCAACGAGCCTGCCAACAATCGATTGCCGTAGAATGTCAAGCAGTTGCCGAACACCCCATCCGTGCAACAACGCGTTGTGGCTAAGCCGACCAGCAATAACCCAAGAGCCACCGCACCAAGAGTCAACACAATCGGCAACACGGTTGCCAATGCCGGTAACAATTCATAGAAAAACAAAATACCCGTCGCAATCCCAGCCAGTACCCCAATAATCACACCGACCGTATCGCACACGGTAGAATATCTGCGACACATATCCATCCTCCTTTCCGCTTGTGTCCGAAAGCGCGAAACCTTCGTTGGTTTCGCGCTTTTCGGACTATCAGATTGAGCCAACGCTCGTTCCTATTGTATGCGGACAGGCGGTATGGGGTTCCGTGCAGAGCAAAAGACCTCCGATTGCTCGGAGGTCTTTTTGAATAACCGATAAACCAATCAGCGCTTGGAGAACTGCGGTGCACGACGGGCAGCCTTGAGTCCGTACTTTTTGCGTTCCTTCATTCTCGGGTCGCGAGTCAAGAAGCCCGCTTTTTTGAGTTGCGGACGCAACTCTTCGCTGTTGTATTGCAACAATGCGCGCGCTACGCCGTGACGGATAGCACCGGCTTGACCGGTAACACCGCCGCCGCCAACGCGGCACTCGATGTCAAACTTTTCCGTCAACGCGGTCAATGCCAACGGCTGACGAACAATCACTTTCAAGGTTTCCAGACCAAAATAGTCGTTGATGTCACGACCATTGATGGTGATTTTTCCGGTGCCGTTGTACAGACGCACACGGGCAACAGACTTCTTACGGCGACCGGTACCGTAAAAATACGGTCTTTTATTGTAATCCATTCGGTACAGCCTCCTTCTTAAAACTCAAACACTTCGGGCTTCTGAGCAGCATGCTCGTGCTGCGCACCGGCGTACACGCGCAGACGCGCGGATGCCTGACGGCCCAACGTGTTGTTCGGAATCATGCCGTTCACAGCCAGCTCCATCGCCTTTTCGGGACGCTGAGCCATCAGAGTGGCAT
>JAZSOY010000076.1:0-2567 GCA_045537155.1 Acutalibacteraceae bacterium | reverse complement strand
CACAGAACGACATGGCTACGATCCGACTTGGGAACGGAAAATTTGCGCGCGTCCACGGTGGTCAATGCGTGTTTAGAGCAAGCAGCCGCGGACGGCGTACTGCTTTGCGCTATCTGTGCGGCACCGTCGGTGTTGGGCGCTAAAGGGTTGCTACGTGACCGCCGTGCGACCTGCTATCCCGGCTATGAGGAACAACTGCTGGGGGCGCAGTATACCGGTACGTCAGTTGCCGAGGACGTGGACCGCATCACCGCACAGGGTGCCGGTGTGACCATTCCGTTTGCCTTGGCGATTGTGCGGCATTTGGTGTCTCCCGAAACGGCAGTGAAGTTAGGAGAGACGATGCAATGCCGGTAGAGGATATTCGACAACTGAAAACAAACCTGCGTGCCAAGTATCGCGCCCTCCGCCAAAACACGGCTCCTGAGGTGCGTGAGGACTGGGATAACCGTATCGCCGAGCGGGTCTATTTGTTGTGGCAATATGAACGCGCGCGGCAGGTGTTGGTGTACGTATCGACACCCATTGAGGTAGACACCCATCGCATCATCCGCCGTGCTTTGGCAGACGGTAAGCGCGTGGCGGTACCACGGTGTGTGCCGGATACACGATTGATGGAATTTTATTACATTGACTCCATCGAGGAACTGTCCGCCGGTACGTTTGGTGTGTTAGAACCGACACCCGACCCCGATAAATTGGTGACGGATTTATCCGAGGGAATCTGCTTAATACCGGCGTTTTGTTACGACCACGCCGGTTTTCGGTTGGGATACGGAAAAGGCTACTATGACCGATTTTTGCCGACCTTTGGCGGCACGCGTATCGGCTTATGTTACAGTGCTTGTGTACGGTACCATCTACCGCACGGACGGTTTGACCGTCCGGCGCAGTTGTTGGTGACCGAGAAATATATTCGTCGCACCGACCGTGAGCGCACGGCGATGGGACAAGGACAGCAAAAAGGAGGAGCCGACTATGGCAGACGATAAACGCTACGATGTGGATTCCATTTTGAATGAGTTGACCGAAGAGACTGTTGCCTCTTCGGAAAAGCAACCGGCCAAAAAGGCGTTTGAACTGCATCTGGATTTGGACAGCGAGTATGGGGAAGCGGTGGAAACCGCACCGATTGTACGGGAAACCGCACCGGCCGAGATACATACACCGACGAACGAGCCGGTACAAAGCGTGCCGAAAAAAGTCAAAGCCAAGAAACAGCGTCGTTGGTGGCACAGCGTGCTGTACGCCGTTGTCGTGCTCGGTTTGTCGGCAGGGTTGGCCTATGTCTTGGTGGTGGGCGGCTTGGATTTTACCGGTCTGACACGTGAGGACCGCACGGTGGATATTGACGTGCCGGCCGGTGCATCGACCGCCACCATCGCCGACGTGTTGGAAGAAAACGGACTTATCGACCAGCCGTTGGTGTTCCGTTTGTATGCGCGCCTGAGCGGTGCGGACGGTACGTGGCAACCCGGCAGTTTTAGTCTGAATCCGAATATGGGATACTCCACGTTGGTCAAAAAACTGCAGACCGCGCGCAAACGCGATACCGCGACGGTGCTGATTCCCGAAGGGTTTACGGTGATGCAAATTGCCGAGCGGTTGGAGAAAAAAGGCGTGTGTACGGTAGACGAATTTTTGCGTGCCGTCACCGATGTGGATTACAGCAAAGATTACGAGTTTGTGGCGGCCTTTTCCAACGTCAATCCGGCCGATTACGGGGCGCGGATTTACAAGCTGGAGGGATACCTGTTCCCCGACACGTATGAGTTTTATGTCGGGTGTTCCGGTGAAACCGTGGTACGCAAAATGCTGGACAACTTCGATTATCGGCTGAACACCACTATTCGCGCGTCTATGAAAGAGCGCGGATTTACGATGGACGAACTTATCATTTTGGCGTCCATTGTGCAGGGGGAAGCCAATACGGTGGAGGATATGGCTATGGTGTCACGCGTGTTGGCAAACCGTATGGCAGACAAGGCAACGTATCCGAAATTGCAGTGCGATTCCACCGGTGATTACATAGAAAAACTGTTTTCAGAGAACGGCACGGTCAATGTCGTGAATACGGCGTACGATACCTATGAACGCGAGGGGTTACCGGCCGGACCGATTAACAATCCCGGTTTGGCGGCTATCAAAGCGGTACTTACCCCCTCAGAAAATGAGCAAGTGATGAATTGCTATTTCTTTGCGACCAACTACGCGACGAACATCACTTATTACTCCGAAACGTATGCACAGCACGTCAGTATCTGCAAACGCTATGGGATTGGTATGTATGGCTGAGTCGTTACAATTGCCGGAAATTCTGGCACCTGCCGGCGACCGTGAGCGTTTGGATGCCGCGTTGCTGTACGGCGCCGATGCCGTTTATTTGGCAGGCACTCGTTTCGGGATGCGCCGTGCACCGGCGAATTTTACCGAAGAGGAATTGCGCGAGGCGGCGACGGTGTGCCATCGGGCAGGGAAGAAACTGTATGTGACGTGTAACGTGTTGCCCCGCAACGAGGAAATGGCGTTGTTGCCGGCTTATCTGGAATTACTCAATGACATTGGTG
>JAZSOY010000015.1:0-3872 GCA_045537155.1 Acutalibacteraceae bacterium | reverse complement strand
GTTGCTCTAACCAACTGAGCTAAAGGCCCGCATGTTGGGATTCGATACATGCCGTTATGTGGCACGCCCTTTATTTTACCATAAATCCACACGTTGTCAAGTGTTTTTACTAACATTTCAAAAATTGACATCCCACCACCCACGGTGTATAACGGCGTCTATGAACACGCATCCGGAACAAACCAGTGCCCCACTCCGTGAGTGGGGCACTTCGTTTATTGTTTAGGTTTTTGCCATCGGCCGAAAAGTTGTTTCCGGAAAAGAATCACATTCATTAAGATAAAAAACGCAATGAAAATGATAAACGTTAACACGGGTTTTACCGGTGCCAACGTCGCCAATAACATCATCGGAAAACCAAAAACGATGGCCGGAAAGTTTTGATATACCAGATTGTCTGCCGCCGGTGTCGCAAAATTGCCGTCAATTTCACGCAACAAAATGATACCTGTGCTCGCGGTGCCGGTCAGCATACCGTACATCGCCAAAAACTGCTCTTGCGGATACTCCTTAAACAGCACTTTAGCGACAAAATAATTATACAGATACGTAAACGCCAAGCCGGCAACGCCCATAATCAACATAATGCCCCAATACTTTTCCAAAATGCCAAGTCGAATCGCGGCAATACCAGCTACCACCATCACATCAAAGAAAAAGTTACTGGCACGTGTCATCAAGAAATTGTTGGTATACTCTTGTTTGATAATCCCCCACCGACGAAAACGTTTCATCAGTAGTTTAACCACCGTTGCCATCAGTACACCCAACAGAAAGTTAAACCCATAAATCACGGATTTCATACCGGGCAAGAGGTTTCCCAACAACCCCATCGCGCCATAAGTCAACATATACGCCAAGGCAATCAGCGCGATTTGGATGGTCATTTTATCGATGCTTTCCTGCATCGGGATTTCGTCCTGTGATTGGATATCGTCTGCCGTAAAGTGCTCCTTGACTTTTGAGGAGGAAATGCTACCGCGTTTTTTCAAAATATTGAGGTGGATAACACCACCGATACTGGCACTCAAAAAGCCGAGCGCGGCAATGGTTAATCCAAAACTTTTGCCGCCCACAAATCCAAAGTCGGTTTCATAAATGGAGCCGTAGTTCATCGCCTGACCGGTACCCTGTCCGTAACCAAATGGCAACAGCACGCCGGCCGCCACAAAGAAATCCTTTACCAACAGCACCGCTACCATAGAAATCGCCATACCGAGAATCGCCTGCAATAAGTACGTCGACACGGTAGTGACACCGGTATTAAAAATCTCGGTGGTGCGCTTTTTGGATAGTTTGCCGTCGGATGTTTTGAACGCCGACGCAATGAATCCCAATGCCAACGCGTGATACGTGATGGTTTCCATCTTTTCGATGCCATTGCCGCCGAAAAAGGCGGTGTCAAACATACCGTCACCGGTGACGAATTTGTACACACCACCGATAACCAACAACATGGTGCCACCCAACACCGAAGTGGGTATCAACGAGTTGCGCAACCATCCGACCGATTTGCGTAGCACGTTAGCCAGCAATAAACTAATCAGCAATACGGCAACCAGATTGAGTGTACCCCAAACCTCAGAGCCCCAAAAATTCTCCAACTTCCTCACCTCGCATTAGGTTGTTCCAACGATAGCATAGATTGACATATTTCAAAGCGTTAAAGCGCTTATCACCCTTGAACTGATACACACGACCACCGTGGTACACATTGAGTTTGTTGCGTCCCAACACCGCAATGGCTGTGACTTCATTAAACGGCAATTCCCACGCGACGGGTGTGCCCTCATCGAGGATAATGCGGTCACCGTACAGTGCCACTGCCGCCCATTGACGAAGCGGTACTTTGTGTTTGTTTACAATCACCTCGGACACGGTTGCCGTGTCGCGGAACAGCGGCTGCGTAATATACGACCTCGTATCTGTTGAGTTGACGTAGTCATACTGAGCATGATACCACTCTCCCATCGTACGGTAGGGAAAGTCGAAACCGATGCCCTCCAACTGCTTGGTGGGCAAATACCGTATCTGCCGATGGCATTGCTGGCACTCCACCACATCGTTGTGGCTACGGAATACCGCAAACCCGCAATACGGACAGACATACACCGCGCGTTCCAAATATTCGGCACTGCGTTTGTGTCGATACACACCGCTGGTCAAACCCTCATCAATGGCCAAGCCCTCACGGATTGTATCCATCAACTGGTCATTCGTCAGCGCTGCAATTTCCTCCGGTTCAATCACACGCGATACATAGGCGCGCATTTTGCCGCGCCGTTTGACATCACTCCATCGTGGTTCAACCCCGTAACCACCCTCCACACGAAACAGCGCCACCGGCAACTGCAATTTACGCACCAAGGCCGCAATGGTGGGATTCATATACTCGGTTCTTCCACTGTATGTACGGTTGCCCTCCGGCGCAATGGCGATGGTACCGCCCTGCCGCGCCACGCGAATACAATTTCGTACCGCCGCGCTGTCCGCGGCTTGTTTTTTGATGGGAATGGGGGCTACCAAATACCGAATCAGTGAGGACACCCAGCCCAACGAAAAAATATCTTCCGTTGCCAAATAGTAAACGGCACCGTGAAACGCCGCGCCTACAAAAAATTGGTCAAACGGGGTTTGATGATTCAATAAAATAACATAGGGGCGATTCCCTTGCTCACGAAACCGTTCGATAGTAACACCGTACGCACACCGCATATACCAATACAACGGCCAGTAGACCAGATTACGTACAACGCGATGTCGCCGTCGTACCCATTGCTTTTCCGGTTGCATCGTTATCCCCCCATATCTCGTCTATTGTATCATATTTTTCGAAAAAATCCAGTATTTTCTCGGGCAGTACACAGAGAAAGAAATCACCGATTTGCAACAAAAATAAAAGCACCACCCAACATAATGCGTGGGTGATGCCTGCTCCATTCTGTTCGTATACCGCAGAGTCAACGTAAAAATGAGGGTATGCACCATATGCTCTCGATGCGCATCGACCTACCTAAACGCAGTCACAAGCCATCACTGAGCTTGTAAAAACGCTTGTATCTGCGCGGCCATCTGTTTCATTCCCAACTCGGTAGGGTGTTTATTTTCCTTGTCAATGTCGGCCAATTGCACATATTCGACACCGTAATGCTCACACGCCACCATAAAATTGTCGGTAATTTCCGGCTTTAAGTCCGTATTCAAAATCACCACGATGCGAATCGTGCTGTCGGTAGCGCGGATACGGTCTAACAGATAACAAAACGCCGGCAACACGCAGTAGAGGTCTGCCGGGGACGGATTCTCGTACAACAACTCGCCGACCGGCGCATCCGTCCAGGAATCGTTGGTACCGCCGAACAAAAACAGCGTATCAATCGAATGGGCAGAAAAGAACCCCGTTTCGATATACTTATCCAAACGGCTCACAAAAGAGGTGTCAATGGTTAAAGACGGACGCACCGTGTTGCACATCGTGGAACCCGAATAACTATCGTTCATAACCAGGTCATAGTTCATTACACGAAACAGTTGATGCCACCACGTCTTTTCAACACCGTGCACAACCGGCGGTTTCACGCGGTCATCACGGTAATACGCATCGTACCCCTCCGGAATATAGCCACCGTATGTCGAATAACTATCCCCGATAATCATCACATGTTTACGCGTATTCATATCGCTACCTTACCCCTTTCCAAAACGGCACATCACGTATTCGTGTTAATGATTATACCACCGTCACCGAGAAAGAGCAAGGCATTTTTGCCGGTGTCAACCATCCCACAAACATAAAAAGCACTTCCGAAGAAGTGCTTTTTGATGGAGCGGCTTACGAGGCTCGAACTCGCTACCTCCACCTTGGCAAGGTG
>JAZSOY010000020.1:0-1907 GCA_045537155.1 Acutalibacteraceae bacterium | reverse complement strand
GTGTATACGGTCGGACGGTTGTGTGTGTTGGCACCGTATCGCGGCACACAATGCGGCAGTCGGTTAATGCAGGCAGCCGAAGCGGAAGCCGCCGCCCGCGGTGCCAAGCAGTTACAACTTCACGCGCAATGTCAGGCACAGGCATTTTACACACGGTTGGGATATGTTTCCACCGGTGACGAAGACGATGAACAAGGTTGTCCCCACGTTTGGATGGCCAAATCCCTTGTCAAACCATAATAAAAGAGCGCTTGGAAGCGAACGTCCAAGCGCTCTTATTTTGGAACTTATCGCAGTAACAGCACGGTGGCGGCGGCAAACCGCGCGCCGATTGACAGCAGGCGATTCTCTTGGTATACTGAAACCGCTATGTATACGAGAGGGGATGCGGTATGTATACCATTTATGTCAAGTTTCGCTGTCTGCCGTCACGTCGGGAGGCGTTTATCGAACGCGTCAAAGCCGAGGGCGTACTGGATGCCATTCGGGCCGAGGACGGTTGTATTCGCTACGACTACTATTTGTCGGAAAAAGACGAAAACGAACTGTTGCTCATTGAACAGTGGGAAAGCAAACACCATCAGCAGGTGCATCTAGACCAACCGCACATGGTGACCTTGCGCGCGTTCAAAGGCGAGTACATCACCGACACCGTCTTGGGCGAAATCGCACTGCTATAACAAAAGAAAGCAAACCACCCGAACGCGGAAGCGTTCGGGTGGTTTTTTGTCTTTTATTCCAACTCGGCGGTTTGTTCCGTAAATAAGCGAATGGCATATTGCGCGTAGTCGGACACATATTGTCCGCGCCGCGTAATGATGGCCGGTTGCCGTGAACGCAGATGATGTTTCAGGGAGAACAATACCACCTCATCGGTTGCCCCGAAACTGTTGGCAAACTGTAACGGCAGTAACGTCGCACCGATACCGGCACGCGCCATGGTCCACGCCGTAGCCACGCCAACCACTTCCATCACGACATGAGGATGGAATTTAGCCGATACACAACTGCGCTCAAACAGTTGACGCATCTCCTGCGACTGCCCCACCACAATGAACGGCAACTGCGCGCACTCTTGCAGTTCCAAGGACGGCATTTCGGACTCCGTCGCGTGCGCCGGCAGTTTATCCAGCAAGGTTTTCGGCACGGCCAGCACCATCGTATCGGGTTCCAGCGGCGTGACATCCAGCACGGATTCGTCCACCGGCAGATTCACGATGGCAAAATCAAATTTTCCCTCGGTGGCTTCCTGCCGCAACAAATCACTGCCGGCTTCGTGCAGTGTCACCTGCACATCCGGATACCGTTCCCGAAACCGTTTCAACACATCGGCAACATAGTACAAGCACCGAAACGGGGAAATCCCGATGGTGAGTTTTCCGCGCTCGCCGCGTTTGTAATCTTGAAGTGAGCGCATCAACTGGTCCTCTTGATATACCAACTCCTGCGCCTCGCGGATAAAATATTCACCGGCCGGTGTCAGCGTCAACGGCGAAGTGCGACGGTCGAACAACTTGACACCCAACTCATTTTCCAAATTCAAAATCTGTTTGCTGAGTGCCGGTTGGGAAATCCCCAACTGTTCCGCCACCTGCGAAAAATTCAGCGATTTAGACAATTCAATGGCATAGAGCACTTGTTTGGTATTCATCGTCAAAACCTTTCTGTTATCACGTCTATAACCTTATCTTACTCGTTTATCCGCCGTTTTGCAAGGCTCTTGTTAAAAATCTCTCGTCCCGATTGTAAAAAAATTATGAAAAAAGTGTTGACAAACCGAAAATAGTCGCTATAATATAACTCGTTAGCAATAACACCTATAACCAATCGTAAATGAAAGGAGAACCCATTATGCCTCTCTCACTTGTGTACTTGTGCATTATGTTGGTGGTCATCATCGTGTGGTT
>JAZSOY010000048.1:0-4086 GCA_045537155.1 Acutalibacteraceae bacterium | reverse complement strand
ACCCACACAACCAGCTTGGAAGGCTGGGGTTCTACCACTGAACTACACCCGCATATCGCTCAAATCAACCCGAGCGAACATTATCATACCATAAGCCCCACGCACTGTCAAGAGGTTTTTTTGCTGATAGTGACGGTTCGTTGCTGTTCATCACATACTACCGTGACCGCCGCAAGCGGCATCATATCGGGTGGCAAGTACGCATTCACCGTATCGGTCAACCACGAGGCACTCCGCACAAACAATAACGCATTGGTAAATGCCTCTTCGGAAAACCGCATGTGTACGGTGTTGTCCCCTGCCGCTAAACGGTCGGCAATATACGTAGCAATCTCATCCAACCGTAAGGTAGTTAAATGGGAGTGCGTCTGTTGATAGTAATTGTACGTTGTCGCTGTGGTATTCTCCAATCTCGGCATCGTGTCGTCGAAGGTATGCGTACGCTCGATTTCCGCGGTATTTAAGTTGAAATACGTGTAGGTAGGAATCTCCTCGGTGTCGTTCCACGTCGCATCTAAGTAATACCAATCCCCGTCTAAACGCACCGCATTCCACAAATGCGCATGGCCCGCGCTGTCACTGCCACTGACCACCGTAGCCTCTATGCCGGCACGGTTCAACAAATATTGCATTGCGCGCGCATATCCTTCACACACTGCCTTGCCTTCCACCAGCGCACCGTAAACCGTAAACGCGTGGGGTGCTGTACGCAACGGGTCGTTGCCGGCGGCAGTGTCGGTATCATACGTACAGCGTGCGCACAACGCATCGTGTAACGCCAATTCTTTTTCAAAAGCAGTCATAGACGATGTCAGGGCACCCAGCATTTGCTGAACCTGCTGTTCCAGTGCAGTACTCGCCGTCAACCGCTCTTCCGCCGTCATGGTGTATGTCAATTTCAGTGCCGTAATGCGGCGTTCCTCTCCGTGTTGACGTCCATCATAGCCATAGACACTGCCCACGTGAAAAAACTGCGGATTATCCTGCATAAACGCATTGTACAGTTCGCGCAACTCTTTTTCGGTGCCCAACGGATGCGGCAATTCGATGCTGACGCCGTTGTCAAGGCGGTGTTGTGTGCCGTTTTGCGTCGCTACTGTAACCGAAGAGTCCACACCAAACCCTTTTTCTACCGCGGTATATACCGCACCGTAGTTTTCCTGCTGCGTGGTTGAAAGGTGTATATACGCGTGATTATCGGCATACGCGGCAGGAGGTTCAGGGGGATTAGTCGGTGTCGGTGTTGTAGATGTTCTTACACAACCACTTAACAAGCAACATACCATCAGTACCACCGCTAGACGCTTCATATACACCCTCCTTTCGTGCTCTTTTTTCCAGTGTATCACATTCCGGGCAAAAAGCCTACCACTATTCGACAAAAGGGGTGACGATTTTTTGCAAATTTTTACGATTTTTTTCGTGAAAATTGCTAAAAGAGCAACACATACCGACGATTATCCCCCACGCCGACGCTTTTTCCCTCCGGCACCGATGCCGTACACAAAGCACCGCTGTTTGCCGCCGACAACGTATCCAAGTCATGTCGAATAACCGCAAATTGTGCCACTGTTAGGTGGTCATCACTCAAAGCCGTCAAGGCACGAAATGCCGCCTCCATATCGGTATGCACAGTCCAATACCGATTCAGAAAGGCCGCCACCAAACCGGACTGCACCGTAGCCGGTCCGGTCAACACATTATCCCACTCGGTATACCGTATTACATCTGCCATCTGCAACGGTGACAACCATTGCGTTCCCTCCGGTAATGTTCCCACTGCCTGTGGCAGGGTATAGGATATGCCGCCGCCCAGTTGTGAGGCCAATGTCGCTACGGCGTCTACAGACAACGATATCACCGCATCGTAAGGCAGTCCGGTGATGGATGCCAAATACGATGCGGCGGCATCCCCTTCCTCGGCATAGCAGTATGACAAGGTGCTGAGCGCCGTGCGATAGACCACTTCGGTCTGTACGGGGTAACCGGTCACCTCCACCGACAACGTACGAGTATCGGTAGTGATGGATAACGCCCCCACCAATGACTCATCGTGCAACAAAACGCACAAACGGCGAACCTTTCCTTGCTCACCGACCGCCTCGGTAGGCTCGGGGCGCTCCCAATAACTTGCCACCCAAGGGAGTAACAACGCCACGCCAAATGCCAGCAGCGACAACAAAAATGCCGGAATGGCTATGCGTAATCCGGTAGGATGTCGCCGCCGTTTGCGCGCTGCGTGTTTCATTCCGTCACTCTCCCATCGCGGATACAAATACAGCGTTGAGCCGAAGCGGCAATGGCCTCGTCGTGTGTAATTAACACAATGGTCTTTCCTTCCCGATGCAATCCGTGTAGGATACGCATAATCTCATTTCCCGAGGTACTGTCCAAGTTGCCGGTCGGCTCATCCGCCAAAATCAGGGGCGGTGATACCGCGATAGCGCGTGCAATCGCAACGCGTTGTTGTTGACCACCCGACAACTCCGATGGTCGATGCGTGGTGCGGTTGGATAATCCCACGCGTGCCAAACTGTCAGCCGCACGCCGCCGACGTTCATCACGCGATAAACCGCGATACAGCAACGGCAATTCGACATTTTCCTGTGCCGTCAGCGAGGGAATCAGATGAAACCCCTGAAACACAAATCCGATTTGCCGACCGCGCACCTGCGCTCGATGACTTTCGGCGCAACGCGACATATTGCGCCCCGACAAACGATAAATACCGCTGTCCGGAATATCCAAACACCCCAATACATGCATTAAGGTGGACTTCCCCGAACCGGACCGACCGACAATTGCCACAAATTCGCCGCGGCAAATGTGCAACGAAACACCGTCCAGCGCACGAACTTCACCCGCCGCTGTACGATAATATTTACATACCTCTTCTAAACCAATTAATTCCTCCACGCGCACGCTCGCCTCCGCCGGTAGTATACCCGAAATTCGATATCTTGTGCACAATTGGCTTGACTTTTTTATTTGGAATTCTTATAATGAACTTACTATGCGCAAGAGGTGATTTGGATGAAAAAATACTATCTGGCCGTGTTAGATGAACTGGCACTATCTCCCGAAGCGGATGCACCGCTTCGTGAAGGCGGCACGCTATTGTTTGACAAATATCCTACCGCAGCAGAACAAGCGGTTGAGATATACTATACCAACAACTTCGCGAAAGAGCCGGTATACGAGTTCTTATTACCGATAACCGAAGAACTGGGCATTTCGGATAAAGTTGCCAACTTTATTGTGGTAGCTTGTGCTTCCAAACGGATGCGTGATACGTATCGTGAACGCGGATACGATAATGCATTGTGGGAAGATTTCTTGGAAGATTTGCGCTGCAAATTGCGTGAATTCAACGAGCGTTCACAAAAACGAGGCCTGCCCGGCATCACCTATTGGTACCCCTTGTTCTTCAATTTCGAAATGTTCGCATTGGGACGCTTGGAATACCAGCGGTATATGCGCCCCGGTATGACGGAAACGGTGGAGGTCGGCGGCTATACCGTTCAGCCGGATGAAATGGTGTATTTCATTCACATTCCCAGCCGCGGTCCGTTAACCAAAGAGTTACGTATGGACTCGTACCGTCGCGCGTATGAGTTCTTCAAAGACGAATTGAACGGTAAACCGTTTGTCTGCTACTGTACCTCTTGGTTGCTGTACGAAAAGAACCGAGAGTTTATGTCACCGGATTCCAACATCGTCAGTTTTATGAACGATTTCAAAATTGCGAAAAGTTTTGAAGTACCGCAAATCAACTACTCGGCCGTATTTAATGTCGCTTATACCGGCGATGCTTCGATTCTGCCGCGTGACACCAGTTTACGTCGTCGATTGGCCGATTGGTTGGCTGCCGGTGGTATCCCCGGCGGCGGTGACGGTTATTTCTTGTTTGACGGCGAAACCATCAACAATGCATAAATCGGAATGTGAGTCTTATTCGCACCGTTTTCTTACGCGTTGATTGCCGTGGGTGTTTAGGAACACCGAACAAGAACGTGCCTAGCAATCACATGAATACACAAACCACAAAAAGCGTACGCAAACCCCCCGTTGCGGGCGCCTTGTTTT
>JAZSOY010000156.1:0-2309 GCA_045537155.1 Acutalibacteraceae bacterium | reverse complement strand
GTATTTTGTTGGGGGGGGTGATGATATTCACTTTTTCAACTTTGACATGTCCCCACCGGAAAGGCGGCTTACCTCCGTATTTCATACGGAGTTAAGCCTCCTAATTTCATGATATTCTACGACAGGGTTATTGACTCGTTAGGTTTTATGCTACGACATTTTTAACAGGATGTAACGCAGGCGTTCGGCGGCGGTGCGGCAGGTGTCCGACAAGGCGTGCAAGGCGCGGTGCCAAGGAAACGCGGCGTCGTCGGGACACTGCTCGTGTTGCTTTTCGGCGGCGTTGAGTTGCTTTTCAGCGGCATCTAAGCGCGGATAAACAGCGACCGCTTCTACGGCAGCACACAGAAAACGACATTCTTCTTCTACTGCCGTCAAGCGCGCGGTGTCGTCGCACGGTAACGCGGTTTTCCCACACCGATACAGCGTCAACACAATGTCCTCGGCGGCGCGCAATACCGCCTCGGTCGTTTGCCGCAACAACCACAAATCCTCGCGGTCGATAGGGGTGATGAAGGCTTCTTTCAATTCTGTAAAGGTGGTTTGCAAGGCAATCACACCGGTTCGTCGTCGACGGCGGATATCTTCGCAAACCGCGGCGGTCACTGCTTCTCGGCGTCGCAACGACGCCAACACCGCTAACGTTTGTTGCAAACTGCGCGTGGATTGTTCGTATATCGTATAACCCATAACCAATTCCTCCTGCGCCACTGTATGAAGAAAATCAGCGTTCTATGACTGTCAAAGCGATGGGACGAGCATACACTGAAAATAGAGTTGTCTTTGTATTGTCGTGATTAAAGCACGACACATACGGGCACACTATCAGTGCACGCTAAAAGAAAGGACGAGAGGTATGCACACAGTTCGTCGCGGTGATATTTACTACGCGGATTTGAGTCCGGTGGTCGGGTCCGAACAAGGAGGTATTCGACCGGTACTGATTGTACAGAACGATGTCGGCAATCGCTACAGTCCGACCGTCATTGCTGCCGCGATTACCAGTCAAAAAGATAAAGCCCGCCTGCCGACACACATTCAGGTGAATTCGACCGACAGTGGGTTGACACGGGATTCGGTGGTATTGCTTGAGCAAATTCGCACGCTGGATAAACGGCGTCTCAAGGAACATATGGGGCGTTTGGATGAGTTTTCCATGAACCGCATTGACCAAGCATTACAAATCAGTTTTGGTCTGGGACCTGACTCTTCGCGTTCAACCTCGTATTGAGGAATGCCGCCTAAGCACCTGCTACGGCAGGTGCTTATTGTTTTTATCCGAGCAAAGTTCGACAGGCTTTTTCGGGGAAAGCGTGATATACTGAACGCCTATACCGTCTTTTCGGGGCGTCTTTGTTGAAAATAGACAAAAACGGTGTCGTTTTGAAAAAACGATTGTAAGAAAACATCCAAATTTACTTGACAGTTAATAACAAAAATTGGTACAATATAAGAGCAATAGAAGGCGAGAGGTGGACGTATGCACACATCGGATAATACACAAAACACCACATTAGAACACGTGTTCTCGCAGTCAAGGTTTCGCGCCTATGAGCAGTTGGGATGTCATCCGTGCGCGGAGGGCTATGTGTTTCGCTTGTGGGCTCCGCACGCGCAGTCGGTAGCACTGGTTGGTGATTTTAATGGGTGGAACAGCACCGCTTCGCCGATGCAACGGGTAACCGACAGCGGTATCTGGGAATGTGTGGCAGCGGCCACGGAATACGATGCTTACAAGTATTATGTGGTCGGTGCCGACGGCAACGGTGTGATGAAAGCCGACCCGTATGCCTATCATTATGAAACGCCGCCGGCAACGGCATCCCGTGTGTATACGTTGCCAGATTATGCATGGCAGGATGACGCTTGGCAAAAGAAAAAAGCCAAAACACCTCCTTACGATGCGCCGATGAACGTGTATGAGGTGCATGCCGGTTCCTGGAAACGGTATGATGACGGTAACGCATTTTCCTATGACAAATTGGCGGAAGAATTGATACCGTATGTCTGTGATATGGGATACACACATATTGAACTGATGCCGTTGACAGAGCATCCGTTTGATGGCTCGTGGGGGTATCAGGTGACCGGGTATTACGCACCGACCTCGCGGTACGGTACGCCGCATGCGTTGATGCACTTTGTGGATGAATGTCATCGCCACAATCTCGGTGTCATATTGGATTGGGTACCGGGGCATTTTCCGAAAGATGAGAGCGGTTTGTACCGTTTTGACGGTCAGCCGTGTTACGAATACGCTGACCCGCGCAAAGGCGAACACAAACGGTGGGGGACCTGCGTGTTTGATT
>JAZSOY010000114.1:0-5212 GCA_045537155.1 Acutalibacteraceae bacterium | reverse complement strand
AGAATAGTATTCTTTAGCAGCGTTTTCACAAAATGCTCTTTGTTCATCATCGTACAGTTGAGAATTAAGTGCTTTGGAGTGCAGATGTACAGGGAATTTACCTTTAATATCACTTTCAAATAATGATCCATCATGCGGTTCCCAATATTCGACGAGTTCATAATGCCCATGTTTGCCTGTCCGCTTGGCAGTAATAACTGTCGGAACGTGAGCCGCTATTTCTAATTTCACAACGCCGTTTTCACAACTATATTCGTGATACATTGCCCATAAATAAACTATTGTTTTATTTGTGGATTTATCGACTTCTAACACTTTACAACTAACAGCGATAAAATTATCATAATTATAATCTTTGCTGTATTTGTAATCGGAATGATGGTCTGCTACTTGCATATCAATAAATACCGATAATTCATCATCTATTGTTGTTTTCGGGTTTGTCAAGAAGCAAACCGCTACTACAATACTTGCAACAATGGCTGTTACAACAATCCAAAACGCAGGTTTCTTATAATTCAGTACGGATTTCACTCTATTTTTTACACCTACCTCTCCAAAAGCAAGAGGGCAGGCGGCAATCATACGACGATTTACACTGCAACCCAAAAGAGCTTGTGAATAGTCTGCTTTTTGTTCGGTGTCGAACTCTTTGACGACCTTTTCATCACAGGCCAGTTCTATATCTCGGCAGAGCAACACATAACCAAGCCACATCAGTGGATTGAACCAATGCAACGTCAGAAGTAAGAATCCAATGGGTTTCCACCAGTGATCCTTGCGACGAATATGCGCTTGCTCGTGAGCAATAACGTGTCCCATATCCTGTTGGTTCATATTGAACGGCAAGTAGATTTTCGGCTTTATAATACCAAGAACAAAAGGAGAAACAACGCTTTCGCTTTGAAAGATATTTTCACGAAGAAGAACGGCTGTGCGAATTTTACTTTTTACACGGAAATAACTAATAACCGTGTAAGCAAGCATTACACCAATTCCCACAATCCAAGCAATCGACAAAAAAGGAATTAAAATTTGCAGGGGGTTAGCGCTTGTACCGGGGTTTGGTGCAAACGATTGTCCGATAACGGGGTTGACGACGGTATTGATAATGGGGATACCGGAATTGATAGTCGGTGTATTATCCAACATAATCTCTGGACTGATTGTTTCAGCGCTCGGTATCAGACTCATTACACTCTCGATAGAGAACGGGCAAATCAGTCTGACGGCGACTATGCCCCATAGAAGTACCATAATCCATTTCGGTGCTCTCTTGAACAATAATCTTAAAAGCAATACCACAAGAACAATCCAACTCGCCGAGACGCTCATATTGACGATACTAAGAAAAAGCTCACTCATGTTGATTCTCCTCTCCGGTAACGGTCAATCATTTGCTGAACTGCATCAATCTCAGCATCGGAGATTTTTTGATGCTTTGTGAACGCAGCAACGAACGCCGGCAAAGAACCCTCAAAGGTCTTTTCTACCATTTCATTCAGTTCCGCTGCCTGCACTTGGTCCTTACTTACAATGGACGATACAATCTTATTGTTATTTTCTAAAATACCGCGCTCAGAGAGTCTCTTAATAACCGTATAGGTTGTGGTGGGTTTCCATCCAAGTTGTTCTTGGCAAAGCGTTACCAATTCTGTTGTTTTAATCGGCTCATGTTCCCACAAAATTAAGCAAAAACGATATTCACTTTCAAATACTTTCGGTGTATTCATAATAAACGCCCCTTCCTCTAACCCGTTAGAATACACGTTTATTCTAACGCATTAGAGAGCGTTTGTCAAGATGTTTTTATTAAGTGGTAAACAAGCGGGTTTTTGTTGTCACATTGTTGTCAAAAAGGATAACAACTCGATAAGTCAATCGGTATTATTCCCACTCGCTCCCGAGAAACATCTGTATTATCCATAAAGTATGGACCATCAGATTTTTGTTGCCATCGTGTTGCCACGCTGACAAGGATATTGTACATCTTTGTTATCAAATTAAAAGATTCCAAGCTGCTTAACTATTCCTTATATGGCAATATACGGAGAAGAAAAGCCATTTACCTAAGCCGTCAAATCATAATTTGTTGAACTTAATATTTATTTAGGAAAAGACTTTTCACTTCTGTAAAAACAATCAGTATTTTGGATTTTATCGTCCGAATGCCTTGATTTTTAGAACTACTTCGCTTATAATTTATATCAATTAAACAAACAGGAGAGAAAAACAATGCAAATGCTTGAAATGTTATATGATGAAATCCAAGATGCCGTGGACCGAAAGGTTCCATTCGTGATTCCGATTGGTACGATGGAGTACCATGCCCGCCATGCTTCGTGCGGAACCGATACGCTCGTTATTACCGGTTGTCTGAGAGAACTGGAAAAGGAAAAGGAGATTGTCGTTTGTCCCCCTATCTGGTACGGTGTGGCATCATACGCAGTATGTGCTCCAAAACCCAGCCACTTCCACGTAAACGAGGATGCTTATGCAAACTATCTGTACTACATACTGAAGTCTATGATTGATGCAGGTCATAAGAATATATACCTTGTGGCTCATCATCAGACAGAGGGAGCAGGATTGATGCCCATGACGATTGCTTGCCATAAGGCTGCCAAAAAGGTAACCATGGAATACATGGAAGAAAAGCTCGGGAAAGGCTGGTGGGGTAGCGATGCCTATGCCTCCTATTACGAAGATATGGGCAGCGAAGATGACCCCTTCTCTTACATCAAGGTTCTTCCCTTAATCGGCGCAGATGCACAGGTCAAGTGCGGCGGCTTCGACCATGCAGGAAAATGGGAAACAAGTCTTATGATGGGAACCTATCCCGAACTGGTAGACCTGAGCCGCTGTGCGCGTAACACAGAATGGTTTGCCAAAAGTGCCACGGAAGCGAGTGAGGAAACCGGTAAGCATATGGTAAACTGCACACTGGAGTGGCTGAGAAAGGTCATCGTGTAAGTGACATAAAATAAAAAACTGTCTCAAAATGCATCGATGAGTATAAGAAGTGCAAGCGGTAGCATTACGCAACGATACACACAAACGAATGAACTTGGTAACGTATTCTGTGCTTTGAGCAAACAAAAAGAAAAAGGCATTACGGACTTTTGAAGTCGGTAATGCCTTTTAGCATTTTTAGTAATCTATTCGCAAACCACTCGGACTCTTTAGAGTAATGGAGTCTGATAGTTTGCTATCATTTTGCTATCAAATTGTCTTTTGAAATCCTTGAAACCCGCATAAATACTGGGCTTTTAGTGACCTCAAAATTATTCCCACTCAATCGTGCCGATAGGCTTCGGGGTGAGGTCAAGGAGAACGCGGTTGATGCCGTCCACCTCATGTGTGATGCGGTCGGTGATGTGATGCAACAACGCGTACGGGATTTCCTCGATGGTGGCGGTCATTGCATCCGTCGTGTTGACCGCGCGGATGATGGCCGGCCAGCCTTCGTAACGCTTGTCGTCTTTCACGCCGACGCTCTTCATATCCGGCACCGCAATGAAATACTGCCACACCTTACCGGCTAAGCCGTTTTTATCAAACTCTTCGCGCAAAATGGCATCCGCCTCGCGCAGCGCGTGCAACCGGTCACGCGTAATCGCGCCAAGGCAACGCACGCCCAAGCCGGGGCCCGGGAACGGTTGCCGGTAAACCATACCGTGCGGCAAGCCCAAGGTCTCGCCGACAACACGAACTTCGTCTTTGTACAACAGTTTGACCGGCTCAACCAATTCAAACTGCATCTCTTCCGGCAAGCCGCCCACATTGTGGTGCGCCTTCACACCGTCCGACTCCAAAATGTCCGGATAAATCGTGCCCTGCGCCAAGAACGAAATGCCCTCTAACTTGCGCGCCTCTTCATCAAACACTTTGATGAATTCGCCGCCGATAATCTTACGCTTGCGCTCCGGCTCGCTGACACCTGCCAGCAAATCCAGAAAACGGTCGGTCGCATCGACATACACTAAGTTCGCATCCCACGCTTTGCCGAATACCTCAACGACCTGCTCGCTTTCGCCTTTACGCATCAAGCCGTGGTTGACGTGAACGCAAACCAGTTGCTTGCCAATCGCCTTAATCAACAACGCCGCTACCACCGACGAATCCACGCCGCCGGACAGTGCCAACAACACTTTCTTGTCCCCGACTTGCGCGCGAATCGCCGCAACCTGCTCGGCAATAAACGACTCTGCCAACGCTTTGGTCGTAATACGTTCCATCGTTTCCGGTCTTACGTTACTATCCATACAATCCCTCTCCGTTAGTTAGTGTAGTTGTCAAAATACCCTTGGACCAGCACGACCGGTGTACCTTTATCACCCGAACCCGATGTCAAGTCACATAACGAACCGATAAGGTCGGTCAGCTGGCGCGGTGTGGTACCTTGTGCCGCCATATTCCCGACCAGACTGCTACCGTCCTTCTGTTTGATGCTGTTAGAAATGGCTTCTTTCAGCGCCTCACCCGACAGGTCTTTGAAATCGTTATCCGCCAGATATTTGAGTTTTAATTCATTCGGCGTGCCGATAAGGCCATCGGTAAAGGCCGGCGACACCACCGGGTCTGCCAATTCCCAAATCTTACCCTGCGGGTCTTTGAATGCGCCGTCGCCGTACACCATCACTTCCACGTGTTTACCCGTCGCATCGGCAATACGCTGTTGAATATCCAGCACCAGTTGTTTACATTCACGGGGGAAGAGTTTCACCTTGTCCTCGGTGGATTTGTTAGAACCCAACAGACCGTACTTGTCGTTATAGCCACCCGAAATCGGGGCGTTAAGCACGTCATCCAAACCGATAACCACCTTGGCGCCGGCTTCTTTCAAAATCCGTTTGGTGCGCGCACGCGTGTGAATATCACATGTCAGCACACAATCGGTATATTGTAAAATCGTTCTGGGGTTGTTGGCAAACACAATCTCCACCTCTGCACCGCTTTCACGGACGAGGTTGCCGTAGTATTCCACATAGTCTATGCCGGTAAACTCGTGTCGGTTTTCGCCGAACAGTTCACGGTAACGTGCCAAACTCAACACATCGGAGTAGGGATTGATGCCGGCCTCGTCGATTTTATCCAGTGACACCAGCGTGTTGCCTACCTCGTCGGAGGGATATCCCAACATCAGTACAATTTTCTTGGCCGCTTTGGCAATGCCTCGTAGGCAAATAGCAAAACGGTTGCGAGAAAGAAT
>JAZSOY010000238.1:0-5298 GCA_045537155.1 Acutalibacteraceae bacterium | reverse complement strand
AACCTTGTCTGAATCGGACACCTTACCGCCGCCGACAGAAACACCCTGTGACAATCCCGTAACGCGTCGGTCGGAAAATACAGACAGCATCTTATCGGCATTGTTTCAGGGTGACGAAGAACAAACTTTGGTTTTGTTGTTGGCGGTTATTTTAGCAAAAAACGGCGCACCGTTAGAACTGGTACTGGCGCTTTTGTATATCGCGATGTGATTCAGTCTATAAACTCATCGGGGTTTTCACGTATGTATTGGACACACAGCCGCAACGGTTCTTCGGAGGCTACCGCTTCGCGGAACACGGTGGTGACCGCTTCCTGCAACGGTTCGGGCTCTTGTGCGGAACGAATAGCGGCACGTAATGCCGTTGCGGAATTGGTGGCACCAATGCGCTCAAAGCCGTCGACTGCAGGTTCGGCATAACGATACGAGGGCGACTTCGTTAGGGTTTGAAAATCCTGTAATTGCAACTCATGGCACAGCAGAAACACACTGTACACCGCCGCTCGACCGCGGGACAGCAACGGCAGTTGTGCTGCCGGCTCGGGGTGACGTTTATCCTGCTTGCTCAAAATGTTGGCTACCACCGCACGGACCACGTCCTCATCGGGTACGGATGCCAATAATTCTTCCGTCATTACCGCATATTGTTTACAAAGGGCGGCAGCAGAGTCGCTCTTTGCTTTTTTGTCCAACCGGTACAAGTAGACGGCGATGAGCAATACCAATACCACCAGTACCAGCGTGGACGGTTCCAATAATCCTTCAAACATCAGGGCAATCATACGTTGTCCTCCTTTTGTGTTAACAAGCGATAAATTTCCCCTTTTTTCAATCCGGTTTCTGCCGCTGCACGGCGTGCCGCTTCAGAGGGGGAAAGCTGTTGTTCTTGCATCAGTGTGCGAGCCAGTTGTACGCCGTCCTGCGGTGTGGATGCAGGTAGGTCGGTTGCCGGTTTGCCCTCCAAAATCAGGACAAATTCGCCGCGCGGCGGATTCTCCCGATAATAGGTGGTGGCTTCGGCCAATGTGGTGTGTCGCACTTCTTCGTGCCGTTTTGTCAATTCACGCACTAAGCAGATGCGCCGGTCACCCAAAGCGTTCCACATATCCTCCAATGTCGAGGGAAGTTTGTGTGGGGCTTCGTAAAATACCATCGTGCGCGGTTCGTCCACCAACGACTGTAAGTGTTCACGCCGACTGCGTCGATTGACACTGAGAAAACCCTCGAAGGTAAACCGTCCACTCGGCATCCCTGACACGGCTAACGCGGTGACAACCGCACTCGGACCGGGGACAACGGTAACCGGAATGTGTCGTTCGTGACACAATGCCACCAAGTCTTCACCGGGGTCGGAAATCGCCGGCATACCGGCGTCGGTGACCAACACCGCGTTCTCACCGGCTTCCAATTTGCGACAGATGACTTCGCCGCGTTCTCGCTTATTGTGCTCATAGTAACTGATAAGCGGCTTGCGAATACCGAAGTGATTGAGTAATGTGAGGGATACCCGCGTGTCCTCGGCGGCGATAAAATCACACGCGTTCAACGCCTCAAGGGCGCGCGGCGACACATCGGATAAATTACCGATGGGTGTTCCTACCAATGTCAGTGTTCCGGGCAAAACAATCACCTACTTTCCAAAATCAACGGCGGCAACACCGTCAGCGATGGCTTTCCGTTGCGTACCGCGTCGCAGAGCAATAAAAACGGCGAAAGTGAGTCGCGTGTATGCACCAGTTGTAACCGTTTGGGTTCCAACCGATGGGCACGTAACACGGTGATACAATCCGCCAATCGTTCGGGACGATGGCAAAACACAAAATGGCCGCCCGAACGCAACAATCGTGCGGCCGCTTTTGTCACATCGGTCAGCGTATCGCCTTGTTCTTGTCGTGCCAAGCGCCGTGCCGATGAAATGGCCGCCTTACCGCTGCCTGCCGCAAAATACGGTGGATTGCAGACCACACGGTCGTAAGCGCCGGCAGGGAGGGAGAGGGAACGCCAATCCTCCTCGTAGACCACGATGGCATCGGTCAGACCGTTGTCAGACACCGTTTGCCGTGCTAACGCCACAGCATCCGGAGCGATTTCCACGGCATCAATATGAACCGATGACTCCGCACGGTGCAACAACACGGGCAAAATGCAGCAACCGGTACCGAGGTCACATAGACGCTCGCCGTGTTTGGCAGCGGCGAACGCGGCAAGTAATACGGCATCGGTGCCGAACGTGTGGTCCTTGGTGGTATATACCAATCGACCGCCGTCCAAGATTTCTTTGTGTTGTTCCATGCTTCTCACCTCGATGTATAGCGAAAGGCTGCCGCCAACGGCACGGGAAATCCGTCCGCTGTGCGACAGCCCTTGAGAACATACGATTAGTCCGCTTGAGCAGCGCCCACCGGGCAAACCTCAGCGCAAGCGCCGCAATCGATGCAGGTATCTGCGTCGATAACATATTTGCCGTCCCCTTCGGTAATCGCCTCCACGGGGCAACCCTCGGCGCAAGCGCCGCAGGCGATGCAGTCATCCGAGATTTTGTAAGCCATAGTTCGCACCTCCTTTTTCGTAGCACTACTACAATAGCATATTTTTTTGTAAAAATCAACTGAAAATTTCTTAGAAATTGTGGAAATGACAAAAAGGGACTTGCGTTTATCGTCGAAAGGTGTTTATAATAAGATGACCGAGTATCGCCAATCCGGTTGGGCATATTCAGGAAAACCGAAAGGAGGGGGTAGCTGTGGCAGACTATCCGTGGAATACCGCGTTGTTGCGTCGGGTGTTTTTGGTACCGGAAGAAGTGGCCGATAAACATCTGCGCTTGGCAAGTGCCGCACAACTGAAAGTGCTGTTGTGGCTGTCCCGTCACGACGGTGAATTTGACGAAGAAGCGTGCGCTCGCGCGGTGGGGGTGTCGGCGGCAGACTGTCGTGACGCCCTGCGATATTGGGTGGACGCCGATGTCCTGATGGGGAAAGAGCCGCCGGTCACACCGACAACGGCCATTACCGCACCGACCGTACCGATGCCGCGCCCTCCGGCGGTCAAACCGCAAATGCCGGAAGTACTGGAACGGCGCAAAAACAACAGCAACTTTGCGTATTTGTTGGACGAAGTCGGGGCACGATTGGGGCGTCCGTTATCGCCGGGCGATATGGAAACGCTGTTGTACTTATTGGATACGGCAGGATTGCCGGTCGAAGTGATTTTATTGGTGGTGGGCTACGCCGCCTCGTCGGAACGGTTTTCGATGCGTTACATCGAAAAAGTAGCATTGGATTGGGCAGACCGCGGTATCGTAACGATTGCCGCTGCTGAAGAATATTTGTGTTTGCTGGAGCGTTCTGAAACCGCTCTGCGCCACGTGCAAACCGTGTGTGGTTTGGACAAGCCGCCGCTAGGTTCTCTGGCATTCAGTGCGGCAAAAAAATGGGTATACGACTGGAATGTATCGGATGACGTATTGCGGTTGGCATACGCGGTATGTTGTAACAAAACGGGTAGATTTCAGGCGAAATATATGGATAAAATATTGGAGAATTGGCGTGACCAAGGAGCTGACACCGCCGAAAAGGTCGCGGAACTGTGCGGCAAATCTTTGGCACAATCGACGGCAACAACCGACGATAGTGAATACGAAGAACTGGTTGCCAACTATGTACCGGTGTACAAGAAAAAAGTAAGAAAGGGTGAGCGTCGTGGCATACAGTCGTGAGATTTACGAACAAGCACAAGCGATACTGGAACAACGGCGCGGTGAAGCAGGAGCGCGTGCGGCAGCACTACGACAAAAGATGGTAAAAGCGGTGCCGCGTTTACGTGAAATCGAGCAGCAAATGGCGCAATCATCCGGCAAAGTGGTATCGGCGATTCTCCGCGGTACCAATGTGGAGCAGGAAGTGGAGCGCATTAAGACGGAAAATCTGTCCTTGCAAGTGGAAATGTCTATGTTGCTCCGTGAACAAGGGGTTGAGGCATCGGATTTTCAGCCGCAATACTACTGCCGCGAGTGCGAAGATACCGGCGTTCGGGGCAACAAGCGGTGTGACTGTTTTACACGGTTGTTGAGAGAGTTGTCGTGTCAATCGTTATCGGAGATGTCGGGTATGCGCCCACGGTCATTTAACGAGTTATCGTTGGATTATTACAGCGATGAACCACAACCGCGAACCGGTATCTCACCGCGTGCACGTATGCGGGACATCATTCAATATTGTCGCGATTACGCCGCTGATTTTGACGGAACCGACGTGAGTTTGTTGTTGCGTGGCCCGACGGGCGTCGGTAAAACGCACTTGTCGCTGGCGATTGCCGGTGAAGTGCTATCGCGTGGGTACTCGGTGGTGTACGGGCCGGTGCAAAAGTTATTGCATCGCATTGAAAAGGAACACTTCGGCAGAGCATCCGGTAACAGCGAAGATATCATGACCGGCTGTGACTTGTTGATTTTGGACGATGTGGGAACGGAGTTCTCCAGTCCTTTTTACACCTCGGCATTATACAACATCATCAACGAACGGATGTTGGTGGGGAAACCGACCATCATCAGCACCAATCTCAATCAAAAAGAATTGACCGACCGATACGGCGAGCAAATTACGTCGCGTATCACCGGTACTTTTCAACCGTTGGTGTGCTTGGGTAAAGATATTCGTTTGGAAAAACTGCGGCAATCGTTGTAAAGCATATAAGGAGGAATGATTATGCTGTGTATGGGATGTATGCAGGACCTGCCGGACGGCGTGACAACGTGTCCGGATTGTGGGTATCCGGTGCAGGGTGTCAACCCACCGGAATATTTGCCAATACGCACGGTGTTGAACGACCGTTATCAAGTCGGGCGCGTTCTGGAAATCGGCGGAGACAGTGCCGTGTATATCGGTCTGGATTTGCAGGATAACAGCCGTGTCACGGTACGGGAATTCTTTCCGCCGGAACTGTCCGGTCGTCACAAAGACTCCCTCACCGTAGGAGCGACTAAAGGAAACAGCGCGGTATTTGCGTCATATCGCACCAAGTTTTTGGCATTGGCGCGCGCCGTGGCACGGTTACGCGACGTGTTGGTCGTGGTGCCGTCGTACGATATTTTTGAGGAAAACGGCACCGCCTACAGTATCAGCCAATACTGTAACGGTATCAGCTTGGCAAAATATGTGGAACAACACGGTGGTCGTCTGCCGGTCGATGAAGTACGGCGGTTGTTTTTACCGTTGATTTCGGCAGTATCCACCATTCACGCCGCTGGTGTGTTGCATCTGGCGTTGTCACCCAAAAACATTCTGGTGGATGACGAGG
>JAZSOY010000110.1:0-3453 GCA_045537155.1 Acutalibacteraceae bacterium | reverse complement strand
TCCCAGAAGTTATCTTCCTTACCCAAACGCACAATGCGGTCGGGCGATACGCCGACTTCTTTTGTCCAAATATCAAACGCTTCGTCGTCGTTTTCGTAAATGGACACCCAAATGCGGTCCACCGGCAATTCCAACACCTTGGTACAGAATTCCCACGCCCACGCGGTCGCTTCGTGCTTAAAATAATCGCCGAAACTGAAATTGCCCAGCATTTCAAAATACGTGCCGTGCCGTGCCGTCTTACCGACGCGCTCGATGTCCGGCGTGCGGATGCATTTCTGGCAAGTAGTCACGCGCTTACACGGCGGCGTGACCTCCCCCGTAAAATACTTTTTCATCGGTGCCATACCCGAGTTGATTAACAACAACGAGGCATCGTTTTTCGGAACCAACGAAAAACTCGGCAACCGCAAATGCCCCTTGCTTTCAAAGAAACTGAGATACTTCTCGCGCAGTTCGTTTAGACCGGTCCATTGCATACACTTAACTTCCTTTCAAAACAAAAATATCCTCCGTCCACTATGGGACGGAGGATTCCGTGGTACCACCCAACTTGCGCCGCGAATGGCGACGCCGCTTTGTTCCCTTTAACGCAGGGGTACGCACCGTTCATCGCGGTGAGGCTCCGGAGTGGCGTTCGTCGCGGCAGGAGCACCTTACAGCCGAGGGTGCTCTCTCTGTGTCTACCGGTGGGACGATGAGTTCCATCACAGCCAATCAATATAACAATTCTATTTTACCCAACTCTCGCCCGATTGTCAAGACGCAATTTTCGACGACTCCTCCGCCGGGAGGGTAACATAGCCGTGGCGGTACAGTTGGTCGCAAATCCGGCGAAATACCGGTGCGGTGGCTTCGCCGGTGGTACCGGTATCCTCCGCCAACACCGTCACGACATATTGCGGCTGTTCCGCCGGATAAAAACCGGTAAACCAACTATGCACCATGGTATCGTTGCCGTCGGCGGTACTCCAACCGGTTTCCGCGGTACCGGTTTTTCCGCCGGCCGTGCCGACAGACGGTGCAGCGGTGGTGCCGGTACCGTCCTGCACCACCTGACACATCATTTCCTGTAACCGCGCGGCGGTTGGCGGTGTACACACGCGGGACGGCGGGTCAGCGTCGGTGCGCGTCAGCGTTCCCAACACATCCACCGTACCGTAGAGCAAATTGGGACGGCGGTACTCCCCTCCCGACGCGATACAAGCGGTCATCGCGGCAATGTGCAACGGTGTTGCCAACAAATCGCCTTGACCGATAGCGACGTTGGCCAGACGCGCTGCTTGTTGCATCTCGACATCGGACGGTAAAGTAGCGCGGTCGGTCTGCCAACCCTCCGTCAATAACAGCGGACTGTCAAATCCGAGCAATGACGCATACCGGTGCACGGCCGTACCGCCGGTTAACTGCGCCAACTGAATAAAATACGGGTTGCAAGACTGCGCATATCCTTCCCCCAACACCAACGTCCCGTGTCCCAAGCGGTGGTGGCACGCGATGCGGTTTTTCCCCACCGGTATTGCGCCGAGACAAGTAAACGATTGTGTGGACGGTACGCCCTGTTCCAATGCCGCCATCGCCGTCACGCTCTTGAATACCGAACCACAGTTGTAGGCGGCAGTGACACGATTAAACAGCGGCGAACCCTCTTTATCCAAATACGCCGCGAGATTGGTTTGGTCAAAATCGGGAAAACTCGCCGCCGCGAGAATGTCCCCGGTGGCTATCTCCAGTACCACCGCCGCACCTCGACTGATGGATTCCCCTGCCACGATTTCCACCATCGCTTGTATATCGCGGTCGATGGTAAGCGCCGCACCGGCATTGGCTTGGGACAACGTGTTTTCAACCGTCACCTCACCGCCGGGCAGTACCCGTCCGGTACCGTCCGTCTGGTAGGTGACCGACAGGCGACCGGCTTCGGCCAGTTGGTCATCCAACGCCAACTCCGCGCCACTGACTCCGTGAATACCGTCCTCCCCAACGTACCCGATGAGATGCGCTGCCACATCGCCGTCGGTATAGCGTTGCGGCACGGGAAACTGCACAATGCCCTCCGCCAACGGCAACACCGTATCCGACAACAGCGACACCGGTTTTCCCTCTTCCAATCGTTTGCGCAACGCCGACCACTCGTCGGTAGCATAGTGCGATGACAACGCCGCTAAAGCGCTCGGCACCGCACTGACACCGGCGGCATACTGTGTGGCAGTGTTTGTCAATCGTTTCAGTTGACGGTCATACAGCGTACCCCGTGCGGTGGCTATGGTGAGCGTCACCGTGGATTGGGCCGTTGCCGCCCCTTGAGCATCCCCACCGGTCGTTAACCGAAACACCCGTGCCACAATACCGCTGAACGCAAACAACAAGGCGGCAAATAACGCCACCGTCCGTTTGTGCATACTGTTCCCTCACTTTCAAGGACAGTATGCCCCTTTTCGGACCAAAAAAATCGCCGCGTAGAGTACGCGGCGAGGAATCGTATGGTATTATTCGCTGTCCGCCGGACGGCGCAGATAGCAACCGACCGGCAACGGACGCTCATACGGAATACGTATTGACATCGTTGGATGCGGAGCACAGTCGATGGGATGGTGTTCTTCGTCGTACAACGCCGTGACGGTCAACGGCAACGGCGGTTCGGACGGAAGAAGCACTTCCAACGTATCCCCACAGAAAAACCGATTGCGTTGGCTGAGCAGTAACTCCCCGTTTTGGTATCCGGTCACCACCGCCGCCGCTTGGTATTCGCGGATATAACTGTTGGTAGCGGTATTCTGTTGCGGCATCCCGAAATAAAAACCGGTGCCGTACGGACGGTGGCTGACTTTGCAGGGCTCTTCACACAACCACGCAGGCGGTGTGTAATCCGCCGAGCAACCACCGGCAGCATAGTCGTCCAACGTCTGGCGGTACGCATTGGTGATACCGGCAACGTAGAATGCCGCCTTGGCACGTCCCTCAATTTTGAACGAGCCGATACCGGCGCGATGCAGTGCCGGCAGGTGTTCTAACATACACAGGTCGTACGCGTTAAGCAGGTGGGTTTCCCCCGCCTCTTCCACGATGCCAATGGGTTGGTTGGGACGCGTCGGTTCAATCAAATAATAGCCCCAACGGCAGGGTTGCGCGCAATCGCCGTGATTGCCGTCGCGGCCGGTGAGGTAGGTGGATAACAAACACCGCCCCGAATACGCCATACACATCGCACCGTGTACAAAGGCTTCCAGTTCCAAAGCGGCCGATGTTTTCGCGCGAATCTCCGCAATCTCGCCCAACGACAGTTCGCGTGCCAACACCACGCGCGACGCACCTTGGTCGTACAACGCCTGTGCCGTGACATAATTCACCACGCCCAACTGGGTGGAGATGTGCAACGCACACCGCGGTGCGTAGCGTTTTGCCAATGCCATCACACCGGGGTCGGCGGCAATAATCGCATCGACACCAATG
>JAZSOY010000208.1:0-4354 GCA_045537155.1 Acutalibacteraceae bacterium | reverse complement strand
ATGGAGCGGCTTACGAGGCTCGAACTCGCTACCTCCACCTTGGCAAGGTGGCGCTCTACCAGATGAGCTAAAGCCGCAAGTGCAAAGGTGAGTATAGCATAGCCGGCGCCGTTTGTCAAGCAACTTTTACAAAAAAATCACCGACCGGATACCTATCCGGTCGGTGTCATTTGGTTATGGTTATTGTACGCCCAACAACTCCAAGAAATCAACCGCGTTCAATGCACGCTTGTTGATGGTTGCTGTTTCCAACAAGTCATCCATCTTGTCATTCAATTCTTCTTCAAACTCGTCGTATTTCATATACTGCAACGTTTGGTCACGACTGTCCTCAAAGAAATCTTCATCCTTGTCGCGCTGTGCTTCGGGGTCCAGACGGAAAATCAACGCCATCGTCTTTTTGGTGCCCCCCTGCTTATAGGTGACCACTTCCGCAGAGCCCTCGGGAATATTGCTGACCGCCTTGACCAAATCTTCGTCCACGCCATCCGCTTCCTTGACGATATCCTGACGCTCTAAGGATTTTTCTTCCTCTTTATCTTCATCCTTGGCGTCGCCGGTATCGGTGGTAGCCTTGGTATCCGCAGACGCACTATCCTCATCTTTCTTTTCGTCCTCGGCGGTATCGGCCAAGAATTCACGGTACACTTTTTGGAAATCTTCGATTGTCTTTTTCGTACCGTTAAACGTTTTCAGATAACCGTCAAAATGCTCTTGGTAGTCCGCAATGATATCCTTGGACAGGTCTTTGTTATCCTTGTCCACCAACGAAACCTCAAAAATAAAGTAGCTGAGGTAATTGTCCTCAAAATACTTCCGCATATCTTCTTCAGCCACTTCGCGCAAGCCGCCCTTGTTGTATAAGCCGTCAAACACGGTGGACTCGTTCAACTGCATCGCTTTATACATCTTGATATACCGTTCATTGGTAAATCCAATAGGCAGGAACTGGTCGGTTGTCAACTTGTCCAACTCTTTCTCCACCGTTTTCAGTTCATCTTTGTCCCATTCCAGTTTGTACTCTGCCATCATATCTTCCAACGCTTTTTGACGTACCATCATATCACGTGTGGTTAGGATGAGGTATTCCTCCATGGTAACGTCCTCTTCCTCATCCCCCTCGCCATAGACGAAATCCATTGACAAGGCTTCTTTACCGTAATACGACAGATAGAAATACGAGTTGTAGTCTGCATACGCAGTACCGTAAGCATAGGCCAAATAATCGCCCATCTCATACACCTTACCACCGACTTCCATCGCCACGGTCGGTGTAGAGCACGCACTGAACAACAAGGAAGCGATAATCAATACCATCGCTACCGCACAGCGCAACCATCTCTTCAAAGACATAAGTAGTGTCCTCCTTGAAAACGAAATACATTGTCTTTTATTGTACACGATATTTACCGTCTTGTCTACCAAAAAATTAAAAAACCGGCAATTTTCACGATTCGTTCACAAAAGACGCGCCCCTCAAAAGGAGAGGCGCGTCATGCTAGGCAATTCTCATCACACCCACGGCAACCAGCCGCTATCCGGCTGCGTAGTTGTCGTCGTCGCGCGCGTGGTACTCGTAGTGGACGTAGGCGCACTTGTCGAAGAGGTTGTTGTGGTGGTTGACGTGGTACTTACCGTCGTGCTGGTGGGCTCCGCCTGCGAAGTGGGCAGCGGTCCGGTTTGTGCTGTCGTCTTTGTGGTGGTAATCACCATAGTTGTTGTCGTCGTAGTACTTACCGGGGAGGTGGACGTGTTCGCATTACCCGTAGTATCAACCGGTCCCGTCGTTTCATCGTCATCCGTAACCACGTTATCTCCCTCGTTTACAACACCGGTGGTGATTGTGGGGGTTGTTGTGGTTGTGGTGGCCTGCGTTTGGGTAACGATACCGCCATCGTCTTTGGTCACCGGTGCCCCATCCGGCTCGGTAACCACGGTAGAACCTTCGTCGATGGTCACTTTCCCACCATCCACATCGGTCATTTCGGTACCGTTGTCATCCGTCGCCACCACGGTTTTTTTCGTCGTCGTGTTGCGTGTTGTGGTTTTGGTGACAACATTACCGTCCGTTTTGGTAACGACGACTCCATCGGGTTCGGTAACAACAATGCTGTCTTTGTCTACCGTTACCTTGTCCCCTTGCACGTTCGTCATTTCGGTACCCTCTTTGTCGGTAACCACAACCGTTTCCACCGTTGTCGTGGTAGCACCGATACCGGTCACCGTCGCCGGAGTCACATCGTCTTCAAGCGGGTTGCGCCGGCACGCACACACCGTCAGGAGTAACATGGGAATCGCGAGGCAAGGTAATAATTTGCGAAACATAGCCAAAACTCCTCTCATATTGATTTTAGTTCAGCCGGTTCATCGTCAAACCGGTAATGAGTTTGGGGTAAAAATAAGTCGATTTCTGCGGCATTTTTTCACCGGCCGCCGCCACATCGCGAATTTCGGATACGCGTGTGGGGTTGAGAATAAAGGTCGCTTGATACTCACCGTTACGCACACCGTCCAGTGCTTCGGTCAAACTACGGGTATAGGTCAAGTTGATTTGCTGTGCCATATTGGCTTTATCAATACCCAACAACCGTTCTAACACCAACGTGTGAAGTACGTTGACATCCAGATGACGGGAAGCCGCCGACAAGGTCGGTAAGGCCGCATCCATCACCGTCAAATCACGCAACGTCAACACGGTAGCGGTATCGCCACCGGTGTAAAAACCGAATGCGCGTTTCCCCTCACGGTAGGCATGCTCCAAACGCTCGTCCAACGAGGACAACGGCAACCCGACTTCTACCTCAAAATGTTCGCGGCATGCCTCCACCAACGCATCCGAGTTAAAATTCGGCAAATCACGCAACAATCGGTGCGTCGGGAACACCACCAAGCCGGGATGCTCCATCTCCACCAGCATCATCATCACATAATCGGAATCCGCACCGACCGGCGTCCCTTGCTCACGCAACCAGTTGCGATAGTTAATCGCCGTTTCATACCGATGGTGTCCGTCAGCAATGTACAGTTTGGTGTCTGCAAAGCGCGCTTGAATGGCTTGAATCACGCCCATGTCGGTCAATGCCCATAAACGATGTGTTAAACCGACTTCGTCCGTCACCACGGCAATCGGTTGCTCTTGCATGGCCAGTGCCAAAATGTCATCGGTTTCCGTTTCACCGCCATCATCGTTGTACAGCGCATACACATCGCTGAAGTTACAACCGGTTGCTTTCATCAAATTCAAGCGGTCCTGCTTGGCCTTGGACAGCGTTTCTTCGTGCGGTAACACAATGCCTTTGTCAAATTCCTCCAAATGCACCTGCGCCACCAACCCATATACGCGGTACGTACCGCCGTACATCGCACTGATGTCACTCATACCATCCAAAGAGAACTCAATTTCATAAATATAAAAAGCCGGCACGGCATCTTGCTGCAATACTTGTTCTTGCAACATACGTTGTAACACGTCACCGGCGGTGGCGTACGGATTATCTCCCTCGCGCGGCAACTCCAACCGAATAATGTTGTTGGCATTGCGCGATAAGTAGGCACGGCGCTGTTCTTCCGAAATAATATCGTACGGCGGACAAACCACCTGCTCGAGAGCCCCCGCCTTTTCAGTAAAGCGCAAAGCGCGGAAAGGACGAATTTCAGCCATAGTGTTTTTCTCCTTATTCCTAGTGATAGTTACATTGTAACACATTCATCGCAAAAAGGCTAGTCCCTAATTACAGAAATTTTATTGCTTTTTTTCAGCACGCGCGGTACAATAGATATGAGGTGATTACGTATGAAAAGTATCCTAGGATTATTCGTTGTTATTGCTCTGTTGTGCGTGGGTTTGTGTGGTTGTCAAGCCCCGGACGAAAACTATGTCACTACCATTACCAAAAGTAATGTTTCCCATTCTCTGCAAACGACCACCAGTACTACTGTGAAAACAACAACGACGACAGAAACGCCCAGCGGCGGCTCTACCGGCACCCCTTCCTCGTCTGCGACTACATTGCCTTCCATTGCAACAGAAGGTGGTACGGAAATCGGTAATCGCATCGCTCAAACCGCCGTTTCACTCATTGGTACAGCCTTTGAAGCCGGTGCTACCGGTCCGGATACCTTTGACAATCCGGGGTTTGTCGCCTATTGTTATAAGCAAGCCGGTTTCTCTGTGGCGCGTCGTGCATCGGCAATGTTGACATTCGGCAACGAAGTTGCACTGAACGCTCTGCAAGCCGGTGACATCCTGTTGTTCTGTAACGATATCGGCGGTGAAGCACAATTTGTCGGTATCTATATCGGGAACAATCAGTTTGTTGCGTGCAAAGTCGGAGGCCAAGCGGTCTTAGGAAGA
>JAZSOY010000029.1:0-1911 GCA_045537155.1 Acutalibacteraceae bacterium | reverse complement strand
CTCACGCGATTGGTCGGGGGTGAGGCCGTAATATTCTTGAAACGCCGTCAAAAGCGGCGGTCCGATAAAGCGATATAATCGCGTCAAATCCGGCTCTTCAATGCCGAAATGCCGCAACGCATACTGCACCGACTTGGTAATCCCCACCGCCGGGTCAGTCAGTGTGCCGTCTAAATCAAACAACAGAAACCGCCGACGGCGCGGCAGACACGCTTCGGTGAAATAGTGCAACGGATACGCACCGGTGACGGGATGCGGTGCTTGGTGGTCGGCGTACACCAACGTCCCATCCGATAACAACCCCGTACCGCGCCGTACACCATCGGGACGGCGGTAACGCGCATCGGTTTCCGCCAACCGCTTCAACCGACGGCGGCTTGCCGCATCGACGTCCAGACAGGCAGGTAACACACCGGCCGGATTGCTCGCGGTGCGGTCTTGCACCAACGCATCGCGCAAGGCGGCGGCGTTGACGGTCGGCTCATCGCAAAATGCCGTCCACAACAACGCCGTCAGCGCGTCGTCCGAGGGCGGTGTGTCGGTCAGCCGTTCCCCGATGATGTGAAACACCGTCACCGCGTCCCACCCCAGCGTATCGGTTAAATACGACAAGGTGCGCGGATACCGCCCGCTGTTGTACACGCGGTCCAAACCGTTCTCGACGGTGTGTAAAAACGTCAAATCCTCTGCCGACAGCCACGGTGTGGCTTGTACCTCATACGGTGGCAGCGGCGCAAAGTTCCCCGGATACCGCGTCGGCTGTTCTGCCAACGGCGAGCCGTGCAGGCGTTTGAGGAATCCCAGTTGCAGTTGGTGGGGACGCAAAGCGTATGCCGTGCGCACGCTGTCGAGAAACGTGGGTAAATCCTCCTGCGGCAGACCGGCAATCAAATCCAAGTGTACCGCCACCGTGTCGGTTGCCAACACGTGGCGTATGTTGCGCATCAGGCGTGCCACATCGGTACGGCGGCAGACCGCTTCCAATGTCGGTGCGTGAAACGACTGCAACCCGATTTCCAGTTGAAACAACCCTGCCGGCGCTTCGGACAACACCGTCAGTGTTTCCTCGTCCAACAAGTCACCGGCAATCTCAAAATGAAAACACACACCGGTCGGGATACGCGTACCGTAGTTATCCACAATAAACCGGAACAACCGCAACGCGCGAGCGCGGTCGGCATTAAACGTGCGGTCTACCAATTTGACCGTTGCCGTACCGCTGTTGGCTAAAAGCAACAACTCCTCTTGCGCACGGCTCTCAGGGTAGTACCGCACGCTTCCGCACCGTCCCGACACACAGAACGCGCAGGAGAACGGCCAGCCGCGCGAGGTTTCCAGATACGCAATGCGCCCTTGTAACGTCTCAAAATATGCCGGCAAATACGGACTCGGCGGAATCTCCTGCGGCAGATACGGCTCGGCAAGGTGCAATCCCTCTGCCGTGCGACAACACACACCGTCAATGCCGACAAACGACGTACCGGCGGCCACCGCGTCCAACAAACGGGCCAACGGACGTTCGCCCTCTCCGGCAATCACCGCCGTCACAAACGGATACGTCGTCAGCACGGCTTCGGCACGATAACTCACTTCCGGCCCACCGAGCACCACACACAACGAGGGGTTCTCCGTCGTCAACCGTTCGGCCAACCGCAACACGGTGGTAATATTCCAGATATAGCAACAAAAACACAGCACCTGCGGTGTTGTCGCACGCAGACGCGCCAACACCACCTCATCGGATTCGTTAATCGTCCCTTCGACGACCTGCACCGTCGCCTCACCGTGACCGTAGGCGCAGACACCGGCGGCCAGACACCACGCCGCCAACGACGAATGACTGTACCGTGAATTCAGTTGACAGATGCTCACGGGGACGTTTGCCATCGTATGCACCTCCTTGCTTTGCTG
>JAZSOY010000198.1:0-2921 GCA_045537155.1 Acutalibacteraceae bacterium | reverse complement strand
GCCCAGTCGTTGTCGCTGGCAGAAATCGACGTGCGTAACGTAATCGCCACTTTTTCAAACCCGAATTTGTCTGCCAACTGCTTGGCAACGGATTTGTAACCGTCGTGGTTGAGTTTGCCGCCGTAGATATCCGTACCCTCGGCCTCGATGCCGAACACGTCTTTGGCATCCTCTTCGTTGGAGATGCAAACGTCGACGTATTGGCACAAATCGGTCATGGCCGCACGCGCTTCGTCGCGCGTCCACAACTTACCGCGGTAGTTGAGGTCGCAGGAAATCTTGACGCCGTGGGCTTTCGCCGCTTGGCACGCCTGACGGCAGATTTCCACCATATTGCCGCCCAACGCCGGTGTGATACCGGTGAAGTGGAACCAATCCGCACCCTCAAAGATGGTGTCCCAATCAAAATCCTCGGCCGCGGCTTCCTGAATCGCCGAGTGGGCACGGTCATAAATGCAGACCGAACCACGCTGCGAGGCGCCTTTTTCCAGATAATAAATGCCCACACGGTCGCCGCCGCGCACCACGTGAGAGGTGTCCACGCCGAACATCCGCAACGAGTTGACAGCCGCTTGACCAATCGCGTGCTTGGGCAACTTGGTCACATACACGCTGTCCATTCCATAGTTGGCGAGCGAGACCGCCACGTTGGCTTCGCCGCCGCCGAATGTCGCCTGCATTTGGTCGTTCTGGAAGAAACGATAATACCCGTTGGGTGCCAAACGCAACATCAATTCACCGAAAGTAACAACCCTTGCCATGATGTGTTCCTCCTTTTTACGCTTGTACCAGATGCACGGCAAAGCCGCCGATGGCATCCTGCAAATAGATGGCTTTCAACTTGCCGTTGGCGTCGGTTTTTGCCGACTCCGGATTCATCTTCACGCCTTTGGACTCCAAATACCGCACCGCGCGCACAATGGAATTGGTGCGAATCGCAATGTGGCCGTTTGCACCGTAACCCGGTGCTTTCATCACTTCAATCAACGTGCCGAGGAACACCGAACTGTTGCCCTCTTTCTTCGGCAAATCGAAGAGTGACGCAAACGTATTCGCCACGCCGTCGGCCTCGGCGGCATCGGCGGCGTTGATGCCCACGTGTGCCAGTTCAAAGCCCAACATCGTGTTCACCGCTTCACGCGTCAACCGTTCGATTTCGTCGAACTTTCCGGCGTTAATTAAATCCGCCGTCACCATCCAACTGCCGCCGCACGCGAGAATTTTGGAGAATGCCAAATACTCGTTGAGGTTTTTCGCATTGACACCGCCGGTCGGCATAAACTTGAGTTTGCCGTACGGTGCGGACATCGCTTTAATCATCGCTAAGCCGCCTGCCGCTTCTGCCGGAAAGAATTTGACCACTTCCAAGCCGAACGACAACGCCGTTTCCACCTCACCCGGTGTGCAGACGCCGGGGGTGATGGGATAGCCGTGTTCGACGCAATGGCGTACCACGTCGGGATTCAAGCCGGGGCTGACAATGAACTTCGCGCCCGCCGCGACAGCCGCATCGGCTTGCGCCGGCGTCAGCACCGTGCCGGCACCGACCAACATCTCCGGAAATGCCTTGCTCATCGCCGCAATCGCTTCTTCCGCCGCGTCGGTACGGAACGTGACTTCCGCGCACGGTAACCCGCCGTTAATCAACGCACGCGCCAGCGGCACGGCATCTTCCGCACGGTCGATTTTGACAACCGGAACAATACCAATCGCTTCGATTTGTTTCAATACTTCATGCATTGTCGTATCATCCTTTATTCTCGTATTGGGCATGGCGTGCCCCCATTTCTACCTTTTGTTATTGTACCGATTTTTCAGGAGAATGTCAAGCAAAACACCGCAGAATTCCCCCTTGCACACGGGGATTTTTTGTGATATACTGTATGCGATTATAAGGAAGGGAAGTCATATCCATGTCCGGACATTCCAAATGGAACAATATCAAGCGTAAAAAAGAAAAAACCGACGGTCAAAAAGCCAAAATCTTCACCAAGATGGGCCGCGAAATTGCCGTCGCCGTGAAAGAGGGCGGCAGTGCCGACCCGGCGTCTAACTCGAAACTCAAGGATGCGATTGCCAAGGCAAAAGCCAACAACGTGCCCAACGACAACATCGAACGCATCATTAAAAAAGCCGCCGGTGACGGCAACACCGACAGTTATGAGGCCTTGCAGTACGAAGGATACGGCCCGTGCGGCATCGCCGTCATCGTGGAAACGTTGACCGACAACCGCAACCGTACCGCCGCGGATATTCGCCATTATTTCGATAAGTTCGGCGGCAATCTGGGACAGACCGGTTGCGTCGGATTTATGTTCAATCAAAAAGGCGTGTTGGTCATCGAGGCGGAAGAGCGCGACGAGGACCAAGTGATGGAGGATGCGTTGGAGGCCGGCGCCTCGGATTTCGCCGCCGACGAGGACGTGTTTGAAATCAGCACCGAGCCGGACGATTTTTCCGCCGTGCGGGAGGCGCTGGAGGCCAAAGGGTATTCCTTTGTATCCGCCGAAGTGGAAATGGTGCCGGACGTGTACACCGCCATTACCGACGAAGATGCTCTCATCAAGATGGAAAAACTGTTGGACGCGTTGGAAGACAACGACGATGTGCAAAACGTCTGGCACAACTGGGAGCGCCCTGAAGAATAAGGAGTGATCATCGATGTTCTGTCAACATTGCGGTCGTCAACTGAACGATAACGACAAATTCTGTACGAGTTGCGGCACCCAAACCACCCATGCAACCGAACCGACCTCGGTGTATTACACACCCGAACCGTCCGCGCCGCCTGCCGAAGAAGCAAGCGCCGCTTGGTGGTGGTTGGGCTTCGTCGAACCGCTGATGGGTCTGCTGTTGTTCTTTGCTTTGAAAAAGCCGTTGCCGGCGGCCTCTCGCAAGGTAGGCAAAGGTGCATTGGTGGG
>JAZSOY010000228.1:0-3361 GCA_045537155.1 Acutalibacteraceae bacterium | reverse complement strand
GTAACGCGTCACGCACGCTGTCCCGTGCGGCACGATAAGAATCCTCACATTTTTCGTTCGGTTCGTCGGAAATATGGAACCAACAACGTTCTAAATATCCTTCCCGTTTGAGAAACGCACACAACCGTTTGATAAATACGTGCAAGAACGCGGTATATTCCGGTGCTGTCGCTGCGGTATCCCAACCAAAAATTTTCTGTTTCTTACCATCCACGGTCGCCACAATCTTCGGCGCACAACGTGCTCCCCATTGCGTAAACAAGTGGGGCATTTCAAAATAGCGAATCCCACACCGTTCTGCCATCTGCAAAAACCGTTTCAGTCGTGTAAAAGAGAATCGATACTGGCCGTTACGCACGGCAATGTCCACCAACTGCACGGTCGGGCGTTCCCCACCGACCGCGGTATCCAGCGGTGGTGTGAATACCGGTGTCAGTAACATCGTCATACCGTATTCTGCGGCGTTCCGGACATAGTCTTCCACAATCTTCCAGTGAGCTTCGCTGAACACCGGCACGTTGTAGTAGGTGGACAGACAATCGTAATGAAACCATTGCGTAAATATCAAGGTTTGCGGCGGCAACGTCACCGGTAGCACCTCCACGGTCAGCGAAGTGCTTTGGTGTAAATCTATCCATTCAACCACCGAATCAAACGTGAGTGTAACGGTATATTTTCCCGCCGGACAGTCATCCGGAACGATGGCTTCCACCCATAGGGTACGCCATTGTTTACGGGAGAAAGACACCTGCGTGTACTGTTCTAACAAGGTATCGGGATACACGCCGGGGGCTTTGCGCAAGAAATTATCGTCCGCCCAGGGATAGTCTGACCACAATACCGGTACATGACCAACGCGGTACACCCGTATCGTGCCGGGGAAATCCGTTGTCATGGTGATATCCACTGTCAACTGCTCACCACCATCATGGTAGCAGGCACATTGTGCGCTGGCGTGTTCACCGCGTAAAGCGGTCACTTGCGTCACCGTCGGTGCCTTGAGCGGTTCATCGGCAAACACCTTTTCCAGCGAACTAATCCATTGAATTTCCATACATTGCCTCCAGAAATCAAGTGTCCTCTTCCACCAAAAATGCCACGCCGTCCATCGTGCTCATCTGACGAATCAACTCCGCATTAAGCACCGAACTGCGCACCAACAGTTGTAGTCCCACGTGATTGGGGCAAGTACTTTTCGGGGCAACAATCTGCACCGTCAGCGTATCCCCTAGCAAGGCACGAATATTTTCTACCAATACGCCGGTGGCCGGCATATTGTCTACTTCCACATACAAACTACTGAGTAGCTTGCGCTTGTATTCCACCCTGCCGAGAATCGGCACAAAAATTAAAATCAAGAGAGCCGCAAACACGGCACCGATGTAGAAACCATAACCAATAGCAATACCAATCGAGGCCGTGGCCCACATACCGGCCGCCGTTGTTAAGCCGGTCACGATGGAATGATTGCGCACCAAAATGGTACCGGCGCCCAGAAAACCGATGCCGGATATCACCTGAGCGGAAATACGAAAAACATCGCCGGTATATTGCAACACTTCCACCGCATACAAACCGGTCATTGCCGTGACAGCTGAACCCAAGCACACCAAAATATGGGTACGCATACCGGCTGCCCGGCCATGTCGTCCGCGTTCACTGCCGATACAGCCGCCGAAGGCAGCAGCTAACAGAACGCGCACGAGTATTGACCAATCGTTAAAGCCTTTTAATACTTCCCAAATCTGTTCCATTTTTCTCCCCCATCTCCGACTGAAAACAAAAGCGCGAAAAGACAGAATCGTCTGCTTTTCGCTACCTCTTTCACACAGCAATTGCCGTCTGTTTCTATATAATATAACAATATATACCAAAATGTCAAGTCCAAAAACGGCCGTACCGAAAATCGGTACGGCCGCGGTTAGGGTTCGTCCGGTGACAGCGGTGTGTCGCTGTGCGCCGTTTTTTCCTCGCATAGACATAAACACATCTGCCGACGGTGTTGCCAGCAAGCATACGCGGCAACAGCCGCCACGGACATTGCCGTGGAAATTGCCGCAGAAATCAGCATAACGGAACCGATACAACAACCACGAATTTTCTTCAGATACACTCACCCTCTCGGTTAGTGCTCATCAACGATTGTCTACCTTGATTTCGCCACGCACGATGACCAGCACAATATTCCAATTGTCATCTACCACCAACAAGTCCGCCAATTTACCCGCTTGAATCGAGCCGGTTTCACGGTCGACACGAATGGCACGCGCCGGATTGATGGTGGCCGATTTAATTGCTTGCTTCAACGGAACGCCGAAACGAATCACATTCTTCAACTCATCAAATACGTTGGAAGTGGAAGCCGCAATGGTTCCGTCTGCCAACAACGCCTTGCCGTCGCGAACGTAGACTGTCTGGCCTCCCAGGTCGTATTCTCCGTCCACGTGGCCTGCCGCACACATTGAATCGCTGACAATAACGGAATTGTCCTCACCAAGTTGCGAAAACGCAATGCGCAATGCCGCCGGATGAATGTGAAATCCGTCACAAATCAACTCCGCACGCACACCGTAACGACCAGCATTATCAAACACCGCACCGACGACGCCGGGTGCACGGTGTGTCAAGCCGCTTTGTGCGTTATACAGATGGGTAACGTGACGCACGCCCCACGAAAAGGCGGCACACGTTTCGTCATAATCCGCCGCCGTATGTGCCACGGAAACCGGACAGATTGGCTGTATTTCCTCGACAAACTGCTGCGCGCCTTCGGTTTCGGGAGCAATATCCACGACCTTGATGCACTCGCCGCTGTCGGCAAACAATTGTTTGAATTCCGCCACGTCGGGATGGCGGACATACGCGCCGTTCTGTGCGCCCTTCTTCGACATTGCGATATACGGGCCTTCCATATTGATACCGTGGATATACGCACCGGTAACGTTCCCTTTCTCAGAGGCAACGTTACGGAAAATTCCCTGTAATTCTTCAAACGATAAGGTCATTGAAGTCGGGCAAAAGGAAGTAACACCGCGTTGTACCAAGCAACGCGACATTGCTTCCAAAGCTTCCGGAGTTGCCTCACACATATCGTGTCCGGCACATCCGTGAATATGCATATCAATCAAACCCGGCAAAATGGTATATCCTGTCAAATCCAACACGTCATTACCATCGGTTCGCGCATCCACTGCGGAAATACGTTCACCGTCCACCGTGATATTCAATTTGACCGTTTCAAATAATTCATTGTAAATCGTTGCATTTTTCAGTAACATACCCATCATTCCTCTTTTGTATTCTTTAACGGTGTTGTTTCGCCAACCAATCAATCACATCGGTATCCGCATAAGTCGGAGGC
>JAZSOY010000141.1:0-3022 GCA_045537155.1 Acutalibacteraceae bacterium | reverse complement strand
CGCCCTGGATATGGTCTGCCGTCAGAACGGCATCACCCGCCAGCAGCTGGAAGCCCATCGGGATGAGGCCTTTAACCAGGCTATCATCAAGAATGTGCTGACCACCAAGGTCATGAGCCTGATCCGCGCCAACGCACAAATCACCGTGGAATAAGAATATTACAAAACCCACGAAGACACTGGACCCAGGGGTTCGGCGGTATTTTTTACTGGTCTTTCCACCGGATACCGCTGCATACACTGTCCGTGGAGGGGTGTGTATGTCAGACCGATGGATTGTGTTTGCGTATTTGGCGGTATTGGTTTTTGTGGGACTACGCGGCGGAAAAAACATCAAAAATGCCGCTGACTTCACGGCCGGCGGCAAATCCTGCGGTATGTGGGTAATTTTTGCCACGCTGTCTGCCTCTTTCATTGGTGGCGGTTATTCCTCCGGTAATGCGGCAGCCGCCTACGAAACCGGCATCGGTACGGCTTTGGCGCTCTTTGGATTCAGCATCGGTATGATTCTTATCGGTGTGTTTTTAGTACCGGGCGTTGCACGTTTCCCCCACGCTAAAACCGTCGGTGGGATTCTCGGAACCGTATACGGTGAAACAGCACGGCACGTGACCGGCATCTTTTCTTTTTTGTGCTGCGCCGGTGTGGTGGGGGCACAAATGGAATCCATCGGCTTGGTATTTCATTCCCTACTGGGTGTCCCACCGCGCATCGGTACCATCATCGGGTGTGCCGTGGTATTGATATATACGACGTTCGGCGGTATGGAATCGGTGCTAATGGCCGATATGTTGCAGTTTGCTTTGCTGGCCATCGGTATGCCGTTGTTGTTAATCATTGCCGTAGCCGCCGGCGGAGGGGTATCCGAAGTTTGGCACCGCATTCCGCAAGAACTGTTACACCCCCTAAACCAAACCACCGTACCGGCGTTCCTCTCGTTATTTATCTCGATGATGTGCGGCGAGGCGTTGGCACCACCGTATATGCAACGACTATTGATTGGTAAAACTCCGAAAAGTACGGCGCGCGGTACCATTCTCAGTGGAGTATTCTCTATGCCGTTCTTTCTGGTAACAGCCGGCGTCGGTTTGACAGCACGTGCACTTGGTATTGAGCAAAACGCCGCCTCGGTGATGCCGGACTTGATTTTGCGGATTCTGCCGTTTGGATTGCGCGGTCTGTTAATGGCAGCAATGGCTTCCATTATTCTGTCAGCGGCAGACGGTTTTCTCAACGGCGCCACTACCGGATTGGTATGCGATACCATTTTACCACGCCATCCTCACATGAGTGACAAGGCGCAATTGCGTTGTTTACGCGGCGTGAATCTGTTCACCGGATTAACCGCTATGCTTATCTCCTTTGCGATACCGAATGTATTTTCTATCTTGTTGTTTGCCTATTCGTTTTGGAGTCCGGCAATACTGGTTCCGCTTGCCGCCGCTTTATTGGGTATCCGTGCCGATGAGCGCACGTTTCTGTCTGCCGTAATCAGTGGGTTAAGCATCGCGATTATTTGGAATTTCGTTGCTCAACATCCTTGGGGCATTGATGGCGGCGCGGTGGGAACATTGGCAAATCTTGTGGTATTTTCTATCGGTGTTTATATCCGGAAAAAGCGCTTAACTAAGTGATGAATATTATAAAAACCGTATTCTTTCGAATGCGGTTTTTTAATAGGATATCACACACAGTAATCTAAAGCAACACTGTTCTTCGTGACAGCGTGCATATGCTTTTTGACGACACCCACGTGGTAAGCATCTTGTTGATACGCTTCTAGGGCTTGCCAATCCTCTAACAATACCGTCAATATCACATCGTAGGACCGAGGCGAATGTAATTCGTCCACTCCCACCTCAATACCACGTAGCATCGGCACATTGCCCTGCATACTTAACAATACCTCTTTGGCCTTTTCCGCCGACTCGCCTTCTTGTAACTGGAAACAGACAATGTGTTTTATCATACTTCTTATCCCCTTTTAGATTGGTATAGGGAGAGTATACCACATTGTCGCAAAGAACACAAGAGAGGACAATACGCAGCCACACACTGACGATGCCGCTATTATTTCACCGGGCGCGCGTCCCAAATGTTCGTCGCGTAATCGTGAATGGAACGGTCGGACGAAAACAGACCGCTGCACGCCGTGTTCAGCATGGCCATTCGCGCCCAGGTTTGCGGCTCATGGCAATATACTTCACCGGAACGACGTTGCGCCTCTTGATAGGACGCAAAATCAGCCAACACCATATACGGGTCCTTACCCATCAAAGAACCGGCAATTTCCGCATAATTGCGGCCACCGAAACCCTTATACATCGCATCAATCGCTCGACGAATATGCTCGTTTGTTTGATAAACATCCTGCGGGCGATAACCTCTCTGTCGATAGGCATTTACTTCTTGTTCCGTCATCCCGAACAAGAACATATTGTCGGCACCGACCTGCTCACAAATTTCCACATTGGCACCGTCTAACGTGCCCAGTGTAATGGCACCGTTCATCATCAACTTCATATTACCGGTACCACTTGCTTCGGTGCCGGCAAGCGAAATTTGTTCGCTGATATCCGCGGCAGGCATTAACAATTCCGCCAAGGTAACGCGATAATCCTCCAGATACACCACACGCAGTTTTTCACGTACTGTGGCATCTCGCTCAATTTCTTCGCTGAGTTTACAGATAAAGCGAATGATTTCTTTGGCGAGGAAATATCCCGGCGCGGATTTCGCCCCAAAAATATACGTGCGCGGCGCTATATCCAAATTCGGGTTTTCTTTCAACGCCAAATAGGTATCCAAAATATTAAGCGCATTCAAGTGCTGACGTTTGTACTCGTGCAATCGCTTGACCTGCACATCAAACAGCGAAGTCGGGTCAATTGTCATGCCGTTATGCCGTTCGATATACTTGGCTAACCGTTCCTTATTGCGTTGCTTGATGGCCATAAACTCGTCGCGAGCGGCAGCATCGTCAGCAAACGGCTTGAGTTTCGCTAATGCAGAAGCATCCAAT
>JAZSOY010000103.1:0-2193 GCA_045537155.1 Acutalibacteraceae bacterium | reverse complement strand
GTGCCGCTTAATGTCATTGCCGAGCCGTCGGTCGTAACTTCGCCGAGTTTGGTCGTCGGGTTGCTTACGCTGTCGTAAACTTCGGCGGCGGTGGTGCGCGTGCTTAGGTTAAGAGTGCCGCTTGACGGAGCGATAATCGCGGTTTCGTCGGTGTCGCTTAAGTTCCAAGTGCCGTTGCTTATGCCCGTTACGCGTGTCCTGTCGGTTGTGTTGAATAAACCCGCGTCGGTCATGGTGTAGGTCTTCTTGCCGAGCGTGAAGGTGTCGCCGTCGTTGAGCCCCGCAACACTGACCCCTGAGCCCTGCTCCCTGACCACTTGAATCCCGTCGCCCGATTGCGCGGTAATGGAGTAATCGCCTGCAGTGACGGTTACGTTGGTCGGCGCGTTGATTCTGCCGCTTGTGAGCGTGATACTTGTCGCGTCGGTTATCGTCGGCGGAGTTGTTGCATTGACGGTGAAAGTGCCGCCCGCCGTAAAGGTCGCACTGCCCGCCGTTATCGGTGCCGTCGTCGTCAAAGTAGCATTCAGCCCGTTGGAAAGCGTAACGCCGCTGAGTGCAGTAGAGCCCGCCGCGAACGTATAAGCGTCGCCGTCAATTGCAACCGTGCCGTAATTAATCGTCGGGGCGTCGGTGTCGTCAACCACAATGCCCGCAGAGGAAGTCGGCAATTGCAAGATACCGTTCGCCGCTTCAATCATTGGCGAGCCGCTGTCGAGGTCGTCGGTGGCAATGGAAGTTACGGAGCCCGCGATTAAGTTTGTGCCGTCGCTTAAGCCTATTGCCGTGCGCGTGTAAGTCTTTCCGCCGAAGGTAAAGACGTCGCCGTTGCCTATCGCACTTATCGTCACGGTGGAGCCGTTGACGTTGACATTAACCGTGCCCGTTGTCGCCGCGATTGTGCCTTCGGGCGTGGTTACGTCGTTATCCGTCAAGGAAACTGTGCCGCTTGTGAGCGTCGCGGCATCGGAGGCGGTCGGCTCTATCGTCAAAGCGGAGTTGGAGGCGTTGAACTCTTTGCCGTTGACGGTGTAGGTCGCGGAGCCGCTTGCCGTGTTGACGGGCTTGTAAATCGTTGTATTGAGCGTGGTGTTGCTGTTGGGCAGGCGTATCGATATGAGCGCGTCGGTATAATCGCCTGCGTCGTCCAAAGTAAAGCCGTCGTCGGCTGAATAATTTAGTGTACCGATTTTTGTTGTCGGGTCGCTTAAGTCGCTGACCACGCGCGCGGTGTAGCCGTCGGCAAATGTGCCCGTCAAGTTGAGGACGCCGCTTGAATTCGGAGCAATCAATTCGTAGCCGCCCGAAGTGTCGCCGATTGTGTAGGTCTTGGTACTTGCGCTGTAGCCGCCTTCCTCGGTTATGACGGTGTTGCCGGTTAAAAGTCCGTCTGCCGTGACCTTGTAGCTTGTGGTGCCGATTGTGAATTCGTCGCCGATGTCGAGCCCGCCGATTTGCGCGTCCGTGCCGACCAAGCCGACCGTCATGGCGTCGCCGCTGTCCGCAGTGGGCGTGACTGTTACGCCCTTGCTTACAACAGTGACGGGAACGTTGAGCTCGGAAGCAACGGAGCCTGTTGTCAAGCGAATCGCCGTCACGTCGCTTACCGCAGGAATGCCGGCGGTGGCGTCTGTGGTGTAGGCGGTGTTCGTCGTCACGCTGAAGGTTGCGCCGTCGGCGGTTATTGTTTTGCTTGAAGTGTTGGCGGGCAGGTTAGCCGTGATTGAGCCGCTTAGCGTCACGCTGTTGAGTTCGTTGGAGCCGTTGGGCGTGAAGGTGAACGTCGTGCCCGATTTGGCAAGTGTGCCGTATTTAATCGTCGGGACGTCGGTGTCGTCAACTGCAATACCCGCGCTTGTTTCCGTGCTTAATGTCAAGTTACCGTTCGACGCCGCTATCATTGTGCCCCAGCCGCTTGAGAGGTCGTCTGTGTCGATGGATGTGCCGTCCAAGTCGCGCAGGTTGCCGCTCGTGACCAAGCCCACGTTTGTAACGGTGTAAGCGGTAGTTGTGGTGCCGCGCGTGAAGGTAAACACGTCGCCGCTGTTCAAACTGCCTACAGTTACTGCGCCGTCGCTTACGTTGACATTAATCGTGCCCGTGGTCGCCGCAACGGTGCCTTTCGCCGTCGGGACGTCGTTGCCCGCGCTTAAGCTTACGGTGCCGTCTTTGAGCGTGGAGCCCGTGCCGTCT
>JAZSOY010000152.1:0-5397 GCA_045537155.1 Acutalibacteraceae bacterium | reverse complement strand
TCCATCGCAGAATTGGTTTTAGGATATTATTGTCCTGAAGTAGCTCTGTTGGTAGATATTATACAATTGGTAACCGAAGAATCAAACGCCTTGGATTTTGGATCTTTAGTTGCTAGTTTATATGGTCTAGATGATTATGCTAATGCATTAAGTATTGCCTCTACTGTTTTGGGCATGACAACATCTGAAGTACAAATCGGAGATAGAGTCATTAAAATATCTTTTAATGCATATTCTCATGCGGAGTATGTATTTGATGAGGATAATCGAATAAAAGAAGTAAGAATTTTTAACAATTTTTAAGGAGGAATATATATGAAAAAATGCCCAGTGTGTAAAAAGGAAATCAAACCATACTCTTTAACCATTCGACCGCCGTTACGTAATACAAAAAAATGTCCCCATTGTGGCAGATTACTAAGAAAAAATTTTTCGGTATGGTTTATTCCCGTTGTGCTTTTTATGTTGGTTTCTTTGGTTTTATCTACTATACATTGGGCATTTCGTATATTAGCTTTAATAAGCGTACTTGTATATTTGATTTTTATGTACAAACTTCCGTATATTCCGTATGATAAATAAGCGGAAAGATTATCAGCGATGGTCTACCTCAAGCAAAGCGAAACACCTTCTAACGCCTCATAAAAACCACAATTCAAAAAATAACTATTTTTCCGTCTGCATTTTTAATAATGTAGGCGGTTTTTATATTTTGTCAAATAAATTAATAGACTAAAAGTATAAAAGATACCTATTTGTTTCCACCTTGCGAATTATATCAAGGCGTGCTATAATTAGAAAAAACTATAAATTTGTCAACCATTTGTGACAAGCATATACTGAAACCAACGGAGGTGAGCATATGTCCGATTGTTTATTGCACATTTGTTGTGCGCCGTGTTCCATTTGTTGTATTGAAACCTTACGTGCAGAGGGGATTGAACCGGTTGGCTATTGGTACAATCCCAATATCCACCCATACACCGAATACCGTAATCGGAAAACCACCTTGCAGGAATACGCCGCCTCCATCGGACTAACGCTCCTTGTCAACGAGGACTACGGATTGCGTTCCTTTGTACGTGCCGTGTATCCGGAACTGGAAAACCGGTGTGAGACCTGCTATCAACTACGTATGAACGAAACCGCACGCCGTGCCGCCGAGGAAGGTTTTTCGTCATTCAGTACAACCCTGCTCATCAGTCCGTACCAAAACCACGAACTGCTGGTACGCACGGCGCAAGCAGCTGCTGACAAATACGGCGTCACCTTTTTGTACCGCGATTTCCGCCCCTATTTTCGCGAGGGACAACAAGCGGCTCGCGAACAACAACTCTATAGGCAAAAATACTGTGGTTGCGTTTTCAGTGAAGAAGAACGCTACTGCCGGAAAAAAACGCGTTAACGGAGGTTTAACTTATGCAACGCATTGCCCGTTTTGAACACGTCTCCCGCGAACAATTCACCGTCGATTGGCACGACACCTTTGGGAACGATGCTGCCGTACCGGCATTACCGCCTTTACCGCAACGAGCGACCGCTGGGTCGGCTGGGTATGACTTTCGCACCCCCTGCCCCATCACGTTGGCCGCCGGTGAAACCATCAAAATTCCCACCGGCATTCGTGCCGCGATTGCCGATGGGTGGGTATTGCAGATTTTTCCGCGCAGTGGGCTGGGATTTAAGTATCGTCTGCAGCTCAACAACACCGTGGGTATCATTGACAGCGACTACTATGCCTCGGATAACGAAGGTCACATTCAGATTAAAATGACCAATACGAACACCGAGGGTAAAACCGTTGTCCTTGCCGCCGGCGACGCATTCGCGCAGGGAGTTTTTCTCCCGTTCGGTATCACAGAAGAGGATACGGTTACCACCGTTCGTAACGGCGGTTTCGGAAGTACCAGCAAAGCAAAATAAACGTTCTTTTTTTGAAATAATCGGTTATTTTTTAATGAATATGCCGAAAAACGCGGTATGAGAACCCCTCATACCGCGTTTTTATTGGTATATTCCCTATTTTTTACTGCCGATTTTACTCTCTGTTCCTTGAAAAATACGTCGGATATTTTCACGATGTTTAATCAAGACAATAACAGCAATGACCGCGGTGACGGTCGTACAAAACGCCACCGTCGGCCACTCTTGCCGGTCAACAAATGTCCGTATGACATACGTAGAAAACGGCATCACCACGCCGGCAAGAATGGAACCAAGCGATACCATCCGCGTGGTTAATACCACAATGGTAAACACCGTCAACAACACCAGTGCGGTTTTCCAATCCAGCAACAATGTCATTCCCAGCGTGGTCATGACACCTTTACCGCCGCGAAAACCGAAAAACACAGGATATAAGTGCCCGATAATGCAAAAAACGCCGGCAAGATAACTACCGATAAGACGCAGGTTTTCCAGATTATACATCAGTACATCCGTTGTACCGAATGCGGCCGGCATCAGTTGCAGATGTTGCAACAACCAGCCACCGATGTATACCGAAATCATACTTTTCAGCAGGTCACCGATAAACGTCAATAAGGCCGGCAGTTTCCCCTGCGAGCGCAACACATTGGTGGCGCCGGCATTGCCGCTCCCGTAGGAACGAATATCGGTACCGGTAAAAGCGCGTGTCACCAAAATAGCAAAACTCACACTACCAAGCAAGTACGCCACTACCGCCGACAACACCATAGCCAGCCAACTGTTTTGTAAGAATAAACCCATCGTTATGCCCTCACTTACCGCTGTTGTCGCCACGCTCACGGATGATAAAGCGTACCGGAGTCCCTTCCAATCCAAACGTTTCGCGTAGTTGGTTTTCTAAATACCGTTGATACGAAAAATGAAACAAATCCGCGCGGTTGACAAAAAAGACAAATGTCGGCGGCCGCGTAGACGGCTGCGTGACATAGTATATTTTGAGTCGACGTCCTCGGTCGGTCGGCGGCTGCACACGCGCCGTTGCTTGCGCCAACACGTCGTTGAGTGCACCGGTCGAAACACGCATCGCATTCTGTGTATTGACATAGGTAATCAATTCTAACAAGCGGTCCAATCGCTGACCGGTTTTGGCGGAAATAAAGATAAACGGTGCATAGGACATAAAACTGAAATCATTTTCCAGTTGCTTGCGCATCAAAATCATCGTGTGGTCGTTTTTCTCCACCGCATCCCATTTGTTGACGGCGATAACACACGCTTTTCCTTTTTCGTGAGCAATGCCGGCCACCTTGCTGTCTTGCTCCGTAAAGCCTTCCGTGCCGTCAATCAAAATCACGCACACATCGGCGCGTTCCACCGCCATTTCCGCACGCAAAACACTGTACTTTTCAATGGCATCATCCACCCGACTGCGGCGACGCAGTCCGGCGGTGTCAATCAATAAAAACTTGCCGTGCGGCGTGGTGATTTCGGTATCAATAGCATCACGCGTCGTGCCGGCAATATCCGAAACGATACTGCGTTCCTCGCCGGCTAACTTGTTGACTAAGGATGATTTGCCGGCATTCGGTTTGCCGATAATCGCCACCTTGATGCAATCGCTTTCTTCCTCGGCATCCTCCTCCGGCGGGAAATAGTCAAACATCGCATCCAACAAATCTCCGGTGCCTGTACCGTGCAGTGAGGATACCCCAACAGGGTCACCCAACCCCAAATTATAAAACTCATAAAACTCCGGTGGCGGCGAACCGATGCGGTCACACTTATTGACACACAGTACAACCGGTTTGCCGCTCTTTTGCAACATCACCGCCACATCGGCATCGTTTGCCGTCACGCCGGCTTGCAAATCGGTGACCAACACAATCACATCCGCCTGCTCAATTGCCAACTGTGCCTGACGGCGCATTTGTGACAAAATCACATCGTCGGAATGGGGTTCAATACCACCGGTATCCACCAACATAAACGAGCGTCCCCGCCATTCGCACTCGGACAAAATACGGTCGCGCGTCACACCCGGCGTATCCTTGACAATGGACAGCCGTTTGCCAATCAGTTTATTGAATAACGTGGATTTACCCACGTTAGGACGGCCGACAACCGCCACAACCGGTTTTGCCATCGTCATCACCTCTGTTTCTGTTTTACTGTAACAAGGCCTCTAAAAACGCATCGCCGTCCGTAGAAATCACTTGTATATCGACGCCGAGTGCTTGCGCTAACGCTTTCGGCGTCATATCGTCTAAAAATCGGTCTTGTTCATGCCGCAACATCACATCCGGAATGAGCACTCGCTCACACGCCACGCCGGTCAGTTGTTCACGCAAATCCTGACCGGTAACCAGGCCGGCTACGGTAATACTCACCCCGAAAAAGCGGTTGCGAATCGGCATCACCCGTGCACGAACATTCGGAAAACGTGTTTGTGCTTGTTGCACCAACTGTTCCAAGTAAGGTGCCGCCGCCACGCCGGTAGCCACCACCGTATGGGTGCCGACTGCGCACGGTGTTTGACACGTTTGCAAAGCGTCGTGGAACTGCGCGCGCATCTGTGCCACCAATCCAACACCGTTTTCCAATTGGGACATTTCCCCGTAAAAGGCCTCATCCGGTATGGGACGACCGGCGAGTACATACCATTCGTCGGCCGGATACACCAAACGGTCACCCATGGTTTGCAATAGAATCTGGCCAAAGTGTTCCACCGTATCCAACACGGCTTGTGCTTCCTCCGATGTGAACGCTCGCAACGGCGTCAAACCGTCGCGATATTTGGTCAACCCCACCGGTACCACAGCAACACTTTCCACCGCCGGCGCCAACGCCGCCAAATCGTGCATACTGCGTTCCAATTCGGCACCGTCATTCCATTCCGGACAGATGACCAACTGACACTCCATATGAATACCGGCATCGGCAAATCGTTGTAACAAAGCCAACGAATCACCGGCAAAACGGTTATGCATCATACGGCACCGTAAATCCGGATTCGTGGTATGCACCGAAATGTTAATCGGACTGATATGCAGCGCCACAATACGCTCAATTTCGTGTTCTGACAGATTCGTCAAGGTAATGTAGTTGCCGAACAAAAACGACAACCGACTGTCGTCGTCTTTGAAATACAAACTTTCCCGCATATTCGGCGGCATTTGGTCAATGAAACAAAAGATACATTGGTTGCGACAAGTGTGCTGTTTATCCATCAAGTACGTTTCAAATTCCAAACCGATATCTTCATACTCCGGTTTCCGTATGCGCACCACACGCCGGCCTTTTTCGGTTTCCAGTTCCAGCGTCAGGCGTTCCTCGGTCAGATAGAATCGATAATCCAAGACATCGGCAACACGCTGACCGTTGATTGACACCAACCGGTGTCCCGCGCGAATTTTCTTTTTATCCGCAGGGCTACCCTGTTCCACGGCTGTAATTGTGACCGCCATACTA
>JAZSOY010000166.1:0-2607 GCA_045537155.1 Acutalibacteraceae bacterium | reverse complement strand
AAAATGTCGAAATCGCTCGGCAACGGCATCGACCCGTTGGAAATCATTGACACCTACGGTGCGGATGCCTTGCGCTTTATGTTGGCAACCGGTAACAGCCCCGGAAACGATATGCGGTTTATGACGGATAAAGTCGAAGCCTCTCGCAATTTCGCCAACAAACTCTGGAACGCGGCGCGGTTCATCTTGATGAATCTCGGCGACGACGACATTCTGTTATCCCTCCCCGAAGAACTGGCGTTGGAAGATAAATGGATTGTGTCCCGTTTTAACACGTTGGTACAGGCGGTCACGGAAAATCTGGATAGGTTCGAGTTGGGCATTGCGGTGCAAAAACTCTATGACTTTATTTGGGATAACTTCTGTGACTGGTACATTGAATTATGCAAGGGACGTCTACAAAGCGACAAGGCCGGTGCAGCACGGCAGGTGTTGGTGTATGTCATGACCGGTATGCTCCGTTTGTTGCATCCGTTTATGCCGTTTGTCACCGAAGAAATCTGGCAGTCGTTGCCGCACGAAGGGGACGCGTTGATGGTCGCTGCGTGGCCGGTATACGATGCCGCGTTGTCCTTCCCCGAAGAGGAAAAGGAAATGGAGCGCATTATGGAAGCCATCGGTGCGGTGCGTAACCGCCGCGGTGAAATGAATGTACCTCCGTCCCGTAAAGCACAGTTGTTTATTGAAACCGCCTTTGTGTCCACCTTTGAAAAGGGTGTACCGTTTATGTTGCGGTTGGCATCGGCATCCGAAGTGACGGTCGGTCCGGCGTGGGATGTGCCCGGCGCCGTCAGCATTGTCACCGCCGACGCGACCATCAAAATCCCCTTGGACGATTTGGTGGATAAAGCCGCCGAGTTGGCACGCTTGCAAAAGGAAAAAGATAACGTACTTAAACAGTTGAGCGGCGTACAACAACGGTTGAACAATCCGGCGTTTACTGACAAGGCACCTGCTAACGTCGTGCAAACCGCGCGCGAGCAAGCTGCCCGATTACAGGAAAAATTGACGTTATTGGAGCAGAGTTTAACACAGTTACAATAAGTCATCACCCGAAGAGAGTAGAACCCCTGCGGCTTCGACTCTCTTCGCTTGGCATTTAGGAGAAATGAGTATGCATTTTGTCACGTCGTTTACCGTGTTGTCGTACGATTTTGGACACAACGATGAAATTCGTCCGACCGCCTTGTGCCGCTATCTGCAGGAAGCGGCCGCACGCCATATGACAGCAGAGGGACCGTCCTATCCGGAACTGTTGGCACGTGGATTATCGTTTGTACTTAGCCGCTTTCACGTACAACAGTATCTTCCGTTACACGCCAACGATGTGATTACGGTACACACGTGGGCGCACACGCCGCCACGTGCCGGCGTCACGTTCCCACGGTATTATCAGTTGTATCGCAACGACGAGTTAGTGGCAGAGGCCGCCAGTATGTGGGGATTGCTAAACGTACACACCGGACAACCTTGCCGCACCGATGCGGTGGATTTCCACTACGGCGAGGACGAACCGTTGCCGTTGTCAACACGGTTTCGGGTGCCCGATGTGGTATGGGAGGTTGCCGGCACGCGTGAAATTCGGTACTCCGATGTGGACAGTAACAACCATATGAATAACACCCATTATGCGAATATGTTGTGTGATTTTCTGCCGGATATCGACCGATGGCGGTTGACGGATATGCACATTCATTACCTCAGTGAAGCCCCGCTCGGTGACTGCTTAACGGTGCGGCGCGCGTTGTGTGAGGAAGACGGTCATCCCGTCGCGTATTTGGAAACCGTGCGCCGCGATGGCACGGTCAATGTACGTGCCCGCATCGAGGCAGTGTATTTGTAAAAAAGAGCACTCACGACAGACAAATGCCCCCGATTCGGTATTACCGAATCGGGGGCTGAGTTTACCCTTCCATCTGTTTGCCGAGAAACGCCGCGGCGACTTGCGCCAATTTGCGGTCGCTTTCGTTGGGCGGCGCTCCGTTGTCAGCGCACAAAATGCACACGCAACCGGCGATATCCCCTGCCGCCAAAATCGGCACCATCACGCCCACCGGACGTTCTTTGCCCTCGGCGACATACAAACGCGTGTTTCCGGATGCCATCACCGTTTGGCGTTCTTCCATCGCCTGCTCCAGTTGCGGCGACAACCGCCGTTCCAAATATTCTTTTTTGGACTCCCCTGCCACCGCAATGATGTGGTCACGGTCGCAAATCATCACCGGCAAACCGCTGGCGCGCGCCATCACATCGGCGTACTGCGTGGCGAATTCCGACATTTCCCCTACCGGCGAATACTTTTTGAACACCACTTCGTCGTTGTGCCCCGTAAAGATTTCCAACGCATCTCCATCACGAATCCGCATCGTGCGGCGGATTTCTTTCGGGATAACCACTCTGCCTAAATCGTCGATTCTTCTCACAATTCCAGTAGCTTTCATATATAAATCTCCTCTTTTTACAAAATTAATGTGATATTAGTATCACACTTTTTGTAGAAATTATGAGCAGATTTTCCAAATGTTTTTATTATAAAATTTAAGCAAAGGAGAAAGGCGATGACACTTACGGTCACCGCCTTTTTGGTTTATAGGATTATTTCAAAAT
>JAZSOY010000061.1:0-5772 GCA_045537155.1 Acutalibacteraceae bacterium | reverse complement strand
TGCAGCCATCTACGACCTCACGGGCCGTAGGGTAAAGAACCCGAGCAAAGGAATCTATATTGTAAACGGCGAAAAGACAATGAAGAAGTGAAGACGAGGAATCTCTACTATCAGCACACACTAGACCTTTATCGATACCGTTGTATTACCGGCAGATGAAAAGCCGTTGTACCTATATTCCCACTCGATGGGCGGTGCGGTGAGTGCCTTGTTTTTAGCACGTTACCCGCACTATGTGTGCAAAGCCGTACTGTCGGCACCGTTGATTGAACCGCACGTGGAAGGCGCACCGATGCCGTTAGCACGGTTGGCGATACAGTTGGGGTGTTGTTTTTACGGAAAAAAGGCCAATTTCAAACGCATCAAAACAGAAAATAACCAAGGGCATGGAGCCCATACGATGCCGAATATCAGCCGTAATCGGTTTCTTCACAATCTGGAAATGCGAATGCAAGAGCCACACTATGTGTCCACCTCTATGACATTCGGGTGGCTAAATCAAACACTTCGGTTGCGGCACACCTTACTGAGTTCACGGGTGACAAAGCGCATTACAACGCCGATTCTGCTCCTATCTGCCGAGCGGGATACGGTCGTCAACAATGAACTGCAACACCGCTTTTCCGAAAAATGTGCGACCTGTACATTGATTACTCTGCCTGATGCCGGCCACGGTATGTTGGTGGATACTCCGGAAACCATCGAAAAGCACATTACCTACGTGATGGACTTCTACCGGTCTTGACAAGCCGGAGTCGCTTTTCTGTCAATGCAATCCAGCACATCACGTACCGTACGAATGGTATAAAAATCCTCGTTCCGGAATTGAATACCGAACTCGTCTTCTAACGCCATCGCCATATACAGCATACCAATGGAGTTGATACCGATATCGTCCTGTAACCGTGATTCGGGGGTAATGGTAGCGGTATCCACCTCACCATCAAACACGCGGCAAAAAACCGCAAGCAACCGTTCCAGCGTGTTCATTGTTTCGCCTCCCTCTTGGGTTTCTGTCGAATACAGCGCTTCATTTCATCCATCAACCGATTGGTGATGTGTTGAATATCCGCTGTACTCGGCATCTTTTTTTTGCAAAAATCACCGGGGTGAATCACATTACCGATAACAACCGTCCTCCGTTCATACCAATGCTGTTTTGGGCAAATATACATTGGTATCAGGGGCACATCCGCTTGCAATGCCATGAACACCGCACCGGATTTGATAGACTCATACTCTTCGTCTTTCACGATACCACCTTGCGGAAAAACGGTCAATAAACGCTGCCGTTTGAGCGTGTCAATGCATTGTTTGACAGCAGCCAAATCAATAGCATTGCGTTCCACCTTGATAGCACCAACACCGCGCAATAACCACGAGCGCAGGCGACCACCCATCACAATTTCCGCCACCAAAAAGTGCATCCGACGGTACCAAAAAGTCACCCCAACAATAAACGGGTCTACCAGTGAGGTGTGATTGGCGGTCACGATGGCACCTCCACGCAGTTTTTCACGGTAGGGTGTTCCCTCCGGTGTCAAGCGACGAATACGAAAAATGACAATTAGAACCGCACAAACCAGACGTGCCGCATCCATTGCCAGATTTTTAAGCAAGGCGAGCGTCTTCGCCTTAACGGATGATTGTGGTGTCGATGTGTTGTTCATTCCGATAATTCCTCTTTCAACGCGTATACCAAGTTGTGTAGGCGGTCCGTTAATTGTTGTAATTGTGCAGCATCATCCAAGCCGTCTTGGCAGTAATCCGCTAGAAATACCGGTTTACCGATGACAACTTCCGCTCGCTTGAACAAACCGTAGTTGCCATCCGTATATACCGGCACAATCGGTACTTCCGGCGCGTGCAAGGCAATAAAAGCGGTACTAACTGTAAAGGGGAATACTTTTCCTCTCTGCGGCAAACGGCCCTCGGGAAAAATGCCCACAATACCGCGTTGGTCGAGTATTTCAATCGCATCGGCAACAAACCCGAAATCGTATGTATCACGGTCCACGCGAATACCACCAATGGCACGCAAAAAGCCGGCGAACACCTTTCCTTTATTGAACAACACCTCTGCCATGAGAAAACGAATGGTGTGAAACGGGAACACCAATAGATACAGTACAAAATCCAGTAAGGATGTGTGATTAGAAACCAAAATACACGGTGTCGAAAGTGGACTTCCGTTCCGGTGCAACCGCTTAACGCGCGGCTTGAAAAATAACCAAGCCGGCAACAATCCGGTTAGTTTAACAAATCCCACGCAAAAATTGACGAACCAACGATGTTTATTCATATCACAAATGTCTTTCTATGTACTCACAAATTTCTTTGGGTGTATACCGATACGTGTCGGTTTTATCATAATCGGACAAGGCATAGGCATCCGACAAGGCAGACAACAAAGCAAAATACTGTAAACTGGTGGCGCCGAGGTCAAAAATAACGTGTGAATCCGCTTGTATGCGGTCAATATCGACGCCTAATACCGAAGCAATGATGGTACACACTTCCGTGTACAACGCCGAGGAATACCCCTCATCGGTCGTATCGGAAACGGTCATTTCAGAGAATGGTATTAACCGTATGGAACCATTGGCGATTTTTTTTCGGATTTGTGCACGGCTGACTTTCACAGCACCGGGAGCAACCAGTTCGTCGTGTGTAAAATAAAAGCAACGAACCGCGGTGACATGCGGCAGTGTCTTATTTGCCGCCTCAATATTGTCGCAAATCGCGTGAACCTCGGTCTCGGTTACAGAGGTGGGTACTTGTGCGATGAGTGATAGTTCTTCACCGCGTTCACCGGGCAAACCCAGCACCGATAAGACAGAAACACCATCAACGTTAAAACATTTTTCCACCATATCGGGATTGATATTTTCCCCGTTCTCCCCGATAACCGTTTCACTTTTTCTTCCCAAAATATAGTAGTGACCGTCCTCACACCGCATCGCATCACCGGTGGAAAACCAATCATTACAGCATACCGGCTCACCGTTGACTAATTTTTTGGTGCATAAGGACGTTCCGCGAACCAACAGATACCCCTGTTCATCCAATCGGTATTCATAGGAATCAAAGGGATGCCCGATGAAATTTCGGTTACGCTCTTTCGGACGCCGTCGCAACTCTACCGAAGCAATCCCAATTTCACTCATACCATAGCCGTTGTGCGTACTGTAACCAATGCCGTTAAGGAGTTCCATGGCAGAGTCACGCAAATAACTGCCACCATTGATACAAAACATCACAGAACGCCCGAACAGGCGGTCGCATACCGAGCGCATTACCCACTTAGCGACATCCGGTCCAAACGCAGGAAAAAGGTTTTGCAACCGCGTCATCCACCGAATACCGCGGCGCAGAGTCGTTTCTTTTCCCTCTTTTTTGACCGTGTCCCACACTTGTTGTTCGACGGTGTGCCACAACATCGGCACAGCAAAAATATGCGTTACTTGATGGCGCCGACAAGTAGATAGAATGGTGTCGGGGGAATAATTTCGCAAAAAAACCAACGTACGCGCAAAAAAAGTGAACCAAAAATACACGGCAAACAAACCGAAAACGTGATAGAAAGGCAAAAATGCCAACTGTTTCAGTTGCCCTTTATAATGTTTTGCCATCCGCGGATTTTCGCGGATAATGGACTTAAAGTTCAAAATTTGCTCGGCGATTTGTGCTCCGGAATAAAAACACACCACCTCATTCATCGAGGTAGCCGACGAAGAAAAGGCCAACTCGTCCTCAAAGACCTCTGTCGGGACCAAAGCACCGCTATCACGTAACGAAGACAACGCAATGGTCTCTGTGTCCAATGAACTGGTATCAATACACAACGTATAACGGATGTTTAGGGTATGTAGAATGGCGTTGGTCAGAGGCAACGGATACCGTCGGTTAACCAAATACGGTTTGTTGCCGCTTTTCAAAATAGCCCAAAAAGCCACAATCCAGTCGGCTGAATTTTCCATATCCAAGGCAACAAATTCATGTGTTGCACCAATACGTTGATATAAACCGGAAGAAATATCCGTAATAGCATCCGCGATTTCTCCGTATGTATGCCGATGGATGCGGATACCGTCGTTGGATTCACACAATACCGCATCCCGATTACGGAACATTATCTCAAAGATGGAAGATAACGTCTTATCCGAATGTTGCAACGCTGCTTGGCGTTCACGCAAAATAGATTTTAATTTTCGATTCATTATCTCCCCTCCTCGCCAGATATATTCAACATATTATATGAGGTGTTCAAATAACATCATCGCCGAAAAACCGGCCAACAGCGAATAGGTAGCACCACGCTCGTTACCGTGCGAGTGAGTTTCGGGAATCATCTCATCACTGATAACATACAACATCGTTCCACCGGCAAAAGCCAACGCAAACGGCAATACCGCCAGGGACACGTGTACAGCGGTGAACCCGATAAAAGTACCTAACACTTCGACCATACCGGTAGCCATCGCCAATAAAAAAGCGCGCTGCCGACTGATACCGGCGGCTAACATTGGGGCAATAATCACCATACCTTCCGGAATATTTTGCAAGGCGATGCTGAGTGCCACCGTGATAGCCTGTGATGTGTTTCCTCCACCGAAACTAACACCGGCGGCAATACCCTCGGGAAAATTGTGGATACCGATTGCCAATACAAACAACAGCACTTTATTCAATGCGGTGGTGGAATCCGGATGGCGTTCCCTGTCCAAGCCGGTTAATTTGTGTAAATGTGGGACCACCCTATCCAACACATTCAATACCAACGCACCACAAAAAATGCCGGCAATGGTTATCACAATTGACCAGTCACCGGTACCGTATTCCAATGACGGCAGAATCAATCCAATCACAGCCGCGGCCAGCATCACACCGGCCGCAAACGATAAAATGATATCATTGAATTTATGAGACGGCTTCTTAAACAGAAATCCTATCAGCGCACCAACCACTGTGGCACCGCCGACACCCAATGCCGTTAGAATAATCGGATGCATCGCATTCTCCCCTTATCACTTCCTACGGAAGTGCCTCATTTTCCATTCAACTCTTCCGCCAAACGACGAAGTTGTGCACGGCTGTCCTCATTCAACGTCGATACGATTTTCACATCCGTATCCACATAATGCAAGTTTTTGCTCTTTTCCAACAGCCCTTTCATCACACGCACCGCTACCGGTGCCCACGAACCGTTTTCAACAAATGCTACGGTACGGTTTTGATATCCCCGCTCGGTTAGATGCGCAATGAACTCACGCATATACGGAAAAATATCACCATTGTAAGTCGTCGTCGCCAAGACCAATGTTCCATAACGAAAAGCATCTTCAACGGCTTCTGCCATATCACAACGTGCCAAATCGTGCACTGCCACGTGCGGTGTACCGCCTTTGAGCAGTTCTTCTTTCAATTCGGTGACGGCTTGTTTGGTATTGCCGTAGACGGATGTATAGGCGATAACAACGCCTTCGGATTCCACCTCATAACGTGACCAAACGTTGTACAAATTCAAATAATACGACAAATTCTCGTTCAAAACCGGCCCGTGTAACGGACAAATGGTATGAATCGGTAAGTCTGCCAACTTCTTAAACAGTGCTTGCACCTGAGCACCGTATTTCCCCACAATACCGATATAATATCGGCGTGCCTCACATGCCCAGTCCTCGTCAACATCCAAAGCACCGAATTTTCCGAAAGCATCGGCAGAAAATAACACCTTATCGGTCGAATCAAACGTCACCATCACTTCCGGCC
>JAZSOY010000200.1:0-10303 GCA_045537155.1 Acutalibacteraceae bacterium | reverse complement strand
GTCCGCGACCACGGAACAACAATCCCCATGCAAACACACACAGAAACACCGCCAGGTGCAACCAGAAATACGGAAATACCCGACAAACCCCTACCCACACGTGCGGTGTGTACGGCGTGTCGTTTCCGATAAACGCTTGTAAAAGAATATCTTTGCCGAGAACACCGATAAACGGCATCCACACGCACAGCCACAAGGCTATACGCCGCCAATAAGAACGAATATGCTGCATTGTTTTCACCTTCGCTTACCATCATACCATTCTTTCGGCAAAAAGGCAACAATCCAAACCGGGAAATTTCTGCAAAACGCGGTTGACAGAAACGCCGCCAAACAGTAAAATAAGAGAGAATTGACAAGGAGGACTTGCTATGGGATGGTTTCTGCGTCGTGAAAACAACAAACGCCCGTCCGCTCTGGATAAACTGGACGGAAAACTGGTAGCGTATGCCGTGCGGCGTGAACCGACCGGCGAAGTGGTTATCGGGAAAAAAGGGCGTATTTGTGCCATCACAGAGCAAGTGGAACTTCGTTTTGAAGACGGCAGTGTCCCCTTTGCTTGTCCGGCAGACACCGTCGAATGCGGTGAACTGCTCAGTAAAAACGGCGTGTTACTCACCGGCGATGACCTTGTCACCGGCAAACGCACCACTGTCGTTGCGTATTACTCTTATCACCGAAAGTAAGAAAGGGTGTCCTTATGAAACGTTTCCTCGTTATGTGGGGGGTGTGTGCGGTGGTGACGGCACTGATGTGCACCTCTCTCACAGTCGCCGCAGAAACCACGGCGGCACACAATATCCTTGCGGAACCGATTGTTGTCGCCACAGAACCGGAAGAAATTGACGAAAAAGTGTATTTTTATCAAGATAATGAGAAAGTGTCGCCGGAGGATTTTACGTGGGTAGACGGTAAAACCGGAAAAGCCTTACAATTAAACGGTGAAAACCAGTTTTTGCGCTACTCCGCCGAAAAAACCCTCCAACTGGATGCCTTTACCTTTTCTACATGGATTTATCGCAATGAGTTGGCCGAGGAATCGCTCAATGTCGGTCAAAAATTGTTGACAGTCTATAAAAACGAAAATCGCTTTTTGACGGTATCTCCCCATTGGCGGGACAACGAACGCCACATTAACGGTATCTATATGGAGTGGCAAGACCGGGGCATCGACCCAATTACGTTGTATACCGAAAGTGAAACCGATACCAATACCGCGTTGGAAACGAAAACCTGGCATCACGTGGCCGTTGTGGCATCGGATGACGAGTTCTCGCTGTACGTCGATGGTACCTGCCTGCACTCGGCGGCGAGAGATACCTCGTTTTCGGCGATGGAACTGAATTCCTTTCTGATAGGCGGCGGTTTCTACGGTGACGCACGTTTACACGCGTTGTTAGACGATGCCTATTTGTATCCGCAAGCGTTGGATGCATCACACATTGCGTTGTTGGCAGCCGGAATAGACCCGGCAGACGGCGGTACGCCGCCCACCACGGAAGCCTATCGTCCGACTGCTCCCACCAACGGTATCCACACACCTCCGGTGGCGGTTGAGGATACAAACGGTACCGTTTTTGGTATTCCTGTGGCGTTGGTCGTGACGCCGTTAGCGGTGATTCTGCTGGTTGTCGTACTTTCCGTTGTGCTCAGCGCGCAAAAGAAACGACACACGGCACCACCATCCACCCATGACGAGAGCGGGCCTTTTGCAGTCGTTCCGTTGCCGACCGTTCCGGTTGCGCATACCGATGAGCCAACCGCAGATGAGGAGGTGTCGGAATGAAACGACGGATTTGTGTCATTGCGGTGTTGTTGCTTCTATTGACGACGTTCGGTGTTCATGCCGGCACAAAACAACACATTGTTCTGTCCTCCTTTAACGATACCGTGATGCTCTCGGCTACCGAAGCACCCACCGTGTGGGAATGTCCCACCCTTGCCGCCGGTGAATCGTTAACGCACAGCGGCATCCTTCAATTGGAAAACCGCACCGATACGGAATGTATTCTTTCCTTAGACCATGTCGCACTGCCGTATGATAACGACGAAGCGTTGGACTACTTGAACCATGTCCATATCACGGTCAAAGACGGTACACACACTCTATACGATGGACCGTATTCTCGTATCAACGATAAAGACGGTTTGTCGTTACACTATACCCTCTCGCCCACGGAGTCGGTGATGTTAACCGTTGACTTGCGTTGCGATTATACCTTTACCGGCAAAATCACCGGTTTTGAGAACGGAACACTGTTGGATTGGAAGTTCTACACGGTGTTACAAAAAGAAGCAGAACAAGCCACAACTTCGTTTAATGACCCTGCCTTGCGCGAAATTGTGATTGCCGCCGGTGTTGCCGCGGTGTTGCTGATAGGCGTCGGCGTGTATGACCTGTGGCGCCGTCGCACCCGCTAATTTCATCCGTTACGCCGCACCCTATATCGATGGGGTGCGGCGTGTTGTTTCGACAACGAAAATCGCTTTTCGCTCTTGTATCGATGGGTGTTTTATGGTAGAATAGGTATACTTGATTTCAATGAGGTGACTGTATGGGATTGCTCAAGGCGCTGTTCGGCGATTACAGCAAACGAGAATTAAAGCGTATTCAGCCGTTATGCGACCGTGTGCTGGCGTTGGAGGATACCTACCGAGCCATGGACGAGGCCACGTTGCGCGGTCAGACGGCACGACTCCGTGACCGTTTGGCACAAGGGGAAACCACCGACGATATTTTACCTGAAGCGTTTGCCGTCTGTCGGGAAGCGTGTGACCGCGTATTGGGGATGCGCCCGTTTCCGGTGCAAATTCTCGGCGGTATTGTGTTACACCAAGGCCGTATTGCCGAGATGAAAACCGGTGAAGGTAAAACACTGGTCGCTACGCTGCCGGCTTATCTCAACGCTTTGTCCGGCAACGGCGTACACATTGTTACCGTCAACGATTATTTGGCTCGCCGTGACAGCGAGTGGATGGGAAAAGTGTATCGGTATTTGGGACTCACCGTGGGCTTAATTGTGCACGACTTGTCCAATGAGGCTCGGCAAGCCGCCTATGCCGCCGACATCACCTATGCGACCAATAATGAATTGGGATTCGATTATCTGCGCGATAATATGATGATTTATAAAGAGCGTCGGGTACAACGCTCGCACGCCTTTGCCATCGTGGACGAAGTGGACTCCATTCTTATCGATGAAGCGCGTACCCCGTTGATTATCTCGGGGCAAGGCGATAAATCTACCGATATGTATACCCGTGCGGATAGTTTTGCACGAGGACTGCGGGTGTACAAAGTACGGGAGATGGACGCAAAAGCCGAGCAGGATACGGTGGATGGCGATTACATTGTGGATGAAAAAGCGCGCACGGCAACCTTGACGCAATCGGGTGTCCGAAAAGCCGAGAAACATTTCCACGTTGAAAACCTCATGGACCCAGACCAAGTCACCTTATTGCATCACATTAACCAAGCCATCAAAGCACGCGGCGTGATGACACGGGACGTCGATTATGTCGTCAAAGACGGACAAGTCGTGATTGTGGACGAATTTACCGGTCGTTTGATGCCGGGCCGCCGTTACAACGAAGGATTACATCAGGCGATTGAAGCCAAAGAAGGTGTGAAAGTCGAGCGAGAAAGTAAAACGCTGGCGACCATCACGTTCCAGAACTTCTTCCGCTTATATGGAAAACTATCCGGTATGACCGGTACCGCCATAACCGAAGAAACGGAATTCCAACAAATCTACCGTTTAGACGTGGTGGAAATTCCCACCAACAAGCCCATGGTCCGTATTGACCACCCCGATGTGGTGTATAAAACCGAAGCCGGTAAATTTGCTGCGGTCATTGACCAAATCGTACAATGCCACGCACGGAAACAACCGGTGTTAGTCGGTACGATTTCCATTGAAAAATCCGAACAGTTGTCTAAATTGCTGAAAGCGCGCGGTATCCCGCACGAGGTATTGAATGCCAAACACCACGAAAAAGAAGCGGAAATCGTCGCACAAGCCGGTAAATCCGGCGCGGTGACCATCGCTACCAATATGGCCGGCCGCGGTACGGATATTAAACTCGGCGGTAATGCGGAATTTTTGGCGAAAGCAGAAATGCGCCGTATGGGTATTGCGGAAGAACTCATTGTGGAATCTACCGCCTTCGGCGAAACCGATAATGCCGATGTTTTGGAAGCCCGACGATTGTTCCGTGAATTAGAAGATAAATACCGTGAATCCATTCGCCCCGAAGAAGAAGCGGTCAAAGCCGCCGGCGGATTGTTCATTCTCGGTACGGAACGTCACGAGTCACGCCGCATTGATAATCAGTTGCGCGGCCGTGCCGGTCGTCAAGGTGACCCTGGGGATACGCGTTTCTATCTGTCGATGGAGGACGATTTAATGCGTCTGTTCGGCGGTGAACGCATCTACAATTTGATGGGGACCCTCGGCATTGACGAAACGATGCCGATTGAAAATCGTATGCTGACGGGCGCGATTGAAACCGCCCAACAACGCGTGGAAGAACGCAACTTTGGTATTCGCCGCAACGTGTTGCAGTATGACGATGTGATGAACCGACAGCGCGAATTGATTTATGACCAACGCAATAAGGTGTTGGACGGAGAGGATATTCGCGAATCCATTTTGGGTATGATTCGGGAGTCGATTGCCTCCACGGTGGCACAATACACCGCCGACGAGGACCACACCGAATGGAACTTGAACGGCTTGCGTGAGTATTACAACGGTTGGTTGACCGATGACAACTCCCTTCGCTACACGGCACAAGAGTTGGAAGACATTGACAGCGAGGCTCTGTGCGAGGAACTGACCGCGCGCGCCGAGGCCATCTATCACGAAAAAGAGGCAGAATACGGTGAACAACTCATGCGGGAATTGGAACGCGTGATGCTTCTCAAAACGGTGGACCGTCATTGGATGGAACACATCGACACGATGGAAGAATTACGCCGCGGTATCGGCTTGCGGGCGTACGGCCAACAAGACCCCGTTGTGTTGTACCGCAAAGAAGGCTTTGATATGTTTGACGGTATGATAGCGGCCATTCGTGAAGATACGGCGCGCTTGATGTTGACGGCTCGTATCCGCACGCAGGAGGAACCACAACGTGAACAAGTCGCGAAACCGATGGCCACATCCGGTGACGGCACCGATGCCAAACGACCGGTGCGTCGCGTCACCGACAAAGTCGGCAGAAATGACCCGTGCCCCTGCGGCAGTGGTAAAAAGTATAAAAAATGCTGTGGCCGTGACGGTGCGGAATAACGGTATACGAAAGGATGTCATACAGTGAAACTGGGGATTGTGGGATTACCGAATGTCGGAAAATCCACCTTGTTCAATGCAATTACCAACGCCGGCGCACAAAGTGCGAATTATCCTTTTTGCACCATCGACCCGAATGTCGGGGTGGTGGCGGTGCCGGATGAGCGTCTGGACAAGTTGACCGCGTTGTATCAGTCGGAAAAAACAACGCCGGCAGTCATTGAATTTGTGGACATTGCCGGTCTGGTCAAAGGCGCCAGCCGTGGCGAAGGCTTGGGAAACAAATTTCTCGCCAATATCCGCGAAGTGGACGCCATTGTCCACGTTGTGCGCTGCTTTGAGGACGACGATATCATCCACGTGGACGGTAGTGTTGACCCGGCACGTGATATGGAAACCATCAATTTGGAATTGATTTTTGCGGATATGGACGCCGTGGAACGCCGGTTGTCGCGCACCACCAAGGCGCTCAAGGGCGACCGTTCTCTGCAAGGGGAAGTGGATTTGCTGAACCGTGTCTATGCCACACTGGAAAGCGGTCTGCCGGCGCGGTCGGTGGAGTGTACTCCCGAAGAGGCCGCCATACTGGACACCGTATCCTTACTCACACGTAAACCTGTGATTTATGCTGCCAATCTGAGCGAAACGGATTTTGCCGGCGGCAGTGCGGACAGCAATCCGCATTATCGCACCGTGTGTGCCGCCGCCGAAGCGGAGAATGCCGAAGTGCTACCTATCTGTGCACAGATGGAAGCCGATATTGCCGATATGGATGCCGAGGAAAAAGTATTGTTTTTATCCGAGTTGGGGTTGACCCATTCCGGCTTAGACCGCTTGATTCAAAAGAGTTACAGTTTGTTGGGATTGATTTCGTACCTCACTGCCGGCCCCACAGAAAGCCGTGCGTGGACCATCGTACGCGGCACCAAAGCGCCGGCGGCAGCAGGAAAAATTCATACCGATTTTGAACGGGGATTTATCCGTGCAGAGGTTGTTCCCTATCCGGATTTGATGGCCTGCGGTAGTTTATCGGCGGCACGGGAAAAAGGATTGGTCCGTTCCGAAGGGAAAGAGTATGTCGTGCAAGATGGCGACGTGGTACTGTTCCGATTTAACGTATAACGGGAGGACATGACAATGAAAAAATGCTGTTGCTTGCTGTTAGCCGTGTTGCTGGCATTTTCCGCGGTGGGGTGCCGCCGTTCCGAGAAAAATGACAAGCCCAATACCTCTGATATTTTGACGCCGCCGGGTACTTACACCCCCAGTATGAGCGAATTCTACGAGGTGCGAGAGAAATTATACGATTATTTTCTCAACCTGCTGGGATACGGTCATATCAGCCAACAAGATGAAAACGGCAAGTTCAATGAGGGGGAATTAATTCAGTTTGCCCTGATTCAACTGTCTTTTAATGGCATCAATCCCGATGACGGCTTGACAAAATCGCAAATTGACCGTACCACCCATCGGTATTTCAACCAAAAAATCGAAGACCTTAGCAAATCCTCGTATCTGCAATACATCAAATCAGAGGATTTGTACTATCCGAAAAATGACTCGTTCAAAATCGGTCAGTTTATGATTCTTAAGTCACTGACCGTTTCGGAAGAGGGAGTTTGCACCGCCCAATTCGACCGCATTCCCATTGAGAGTAACTTTTTTGAAAACAACGCCGAAGACGAGGTGAAAACCTCGTTACTGAATGGCGATTACAATGGCTTCTCGACGGTACAACACGTCACGATGACCTACCGTGAACGCAGCACCGCGGCATTCGGCTATTATATTCAAGTGATGACACTGACGCTCGACAAATAAATCGTATACAAAAAGACGGGACAGAGTACGCCTCTGTCCCGTCTTTATTTACGCAATTATTCTTCCGACGACAACAACGCAATCCCCAAATCGGTCAACTGTTCGGTATCAACAACCGACGGACATTGTGTCATCAGTTCCGTCATATTCTGTACCTTAGGATACGCCACAACATCACGCAACGTAGCGGCACCCAACATCTGCATCACCAAACGGTCCAACCCCAGTGCCATACCACCGTGCGGCGGCGCACCATAGCGGAATGCATCGGTCAAATAGCCAAACTTGGCAGCGGATTCTTCATCGGACAATCCCAACGCACGGAACATCTGCTGTTGCAGTTCCGGATTGGTAATACGAATCGACCCACTCGCCAATTCAATGCCGTTCAACACCAAATCGTACGCCTTGGCAAACACACGCGACGGGTCGGTATCCAAATACGGGATACTTTCATCCAACGGTGAGGTGAAGGGGTGGTGCATGGCAACCCAGGTCTGTTGTTCCTCGTCCCATTCAAAGAAAGGAAACTCAGTAATCCACAACAACTGATAACCTTCTCGCGGAATATTCAAACGGTCGGCAACCACCAAACGCAAAGCGCCCAGCACCGATAATACCAACGACTTTTTCGCATCGGCAACCACCAATACCACGTCACCCGGTTCCGCGCCCACGGCATCCAACACCGCCTGCATCGTATCTTCCGATAAGAATTTACCGAATGACGACGTCATGCCCTCAGACGTCCACCGCACCCACGCCAATCCTTTGGCGCCGATACCGCGCGCATGCTCCGTTAACTTATCGATTTCTTTCCGTGTCAACACACCAGCGGCACCTTTGGCGTTGATAGCACGCACCGTGCCTCCGGCCTCCAACGCACCGGTAAAGACACCAAAACCGCAATCCGCCACCTGCGCGCTGATGTCGCACAATTCCATGGCAAACCGCGTATCCGGCTTGTCGGAACCATACCGTTCCATCGCCTCGGTATAGGTCATACGCGGCAACGGCGTGGGAAGGTTAACACCCAGCACCTCGCCGAACACGTGTCGCATAAATCCCTCGCCGATAGCCAGCACATCCTCTACATCGACGAACGACATTTCCAAGTCAATCTGTGTAAATTCCGGCTGGCGGTCGGCACGCAAATCCTCATCGCGGAAACAACGCGCCAATTGGAAATATCGGTCAAATCCCGCCACCATCGACAACTGCTTATACAACTGCGGCGACTGCGGCAGCGCATAGAATTCTCCCTTGTGTACACGGGACGGCACCAAAAAATCACGTGCACCCTCCGGTGTGGAACGAATCAACATCGGCGTTTCGATTTCAACGAACCCCTGCGAATCAAAATAATCGCGCGTGGCCTTGGCGATGCGATGACGCATCAACAAGTTGCGTTGCAAATCCGGTCGACGCAAATCCAAATACCGATATTTTAAGCGCAATGCCTCTGCGGTTCCGGAGTTTTCCACAATTTCAAACGGTGGCGTTTCGGCCTTATTCAGAATACGCAGTTCCGTTACGGCAATTTCCACTTCACCGGTGGGAATCTCACGGTTCACCGACGAACGTACGCGCACCGTACCGGTGGCGGCTAACACAAATTCACTACGTACGGTAAACGCTTTGTCAAACACGGACCGGTCGGTGTTGTCATCAAATGCCAACTGCACAATACCCGTACGGTCACGCAAGTCAATAAAAATTAACTGCCCTAAATCCCGTTGCCGCTGTGCCCATCCGAACACCGTCACCGTTTCCCCGGCGTGTTCACGACGAAAGTCGCCGCACCAGTGTGTACGTTTCATACCTTGAATGGTTTCCATCGTTATCCCTCCAAACCTTCACGGAGTAAATCTGCAACGCCGGCCAACTGACGGTCCAACGATTTGTTGTACAAAGTAGTATACAGACTGTCATCCAAGGCAACCTCGGTCATTTCACCGGTCTGCATATCCTTGAGATTGGCCTGACCGGTTTCTATTTCATTGTCCCCCACCACGATGGTGTACAATGCACCAAGTTTGTCGGCATATTTCATTTGTGCTTTCAATCCTCTACCAACCGTATCACATTCCGCGGCAACACCGCCCTCACGTAATCGGGTTGCAAGCATAAAGCAACGGGCGGCCGCCGCCTCACCCAACGAGGCAAAATACACGTCGCAACGGTTCATTTCCGGCAACGGTGTTTCTTGTGCTTTGAGCACCATCAACAGGCGTTCCAGTCCCATCGCAAAGCCGAGTGCCGGCAAATGCGGTCCACCCAGTTCTTCACACAAGCCGTCATACCGACCGCCGCCGCACAACACCGCCTGCGCGCCCAAAGAATCCGAAACGAACTCAAACACGGTACGGGTATAATAATCCAAACCACGCACAATATGCGGGTCGATGGTAAACTCAATTTCTGCCGCTTTTAAGTAGGCTTGTACTTTCCGGAAGTGTTCTGCACACTCTTCACACAGATAGTCGGTAATCACCGGCGCCTCCGCCGCAATGTCTTGGCAGACGGGTGACTTGCAATCCAAAATGCGCATAGGATTTCGTCCCAAGCGGTCTTGACAAGTCCCGCACAAATCGTCTTTATGTTCCGTAAAATAGGCAGTCAAGGCTTTGTGATATTCTGCACGACAGGTCGGACAACCGATGGAATTGAGTTGCAACGATACCCCCTGCACGGCCAACGATTTGAGCACGGCATCCGCCAATGCAATCACTTCGGCATCTGCCAATGGGGATGCCGCACCGTAACACTCCACACCAAATTGGTGAAATTCACGTAAACGGCCGGCCTGCGGTTTTTCATACCGATAACAAGACGTCACGTATGCCACTTTTACGGGCAACACTTCGTTGTGCAAACCGTGCTCCAGTAACAAGCGCATCGCGCCCGCCGTACCTTCCGGCCGCAAGGTGATGGAACGTCCGCCTTTGTCGTCGAACGTGTACATTTCTTTTTGTACCACGTCGGTGGTATCTCCCACCGAACGCTGAAACAGGTCGGTTTGTTCAAACACCGGAACCCGCAATTCTTTATATCCGTACAAAGATGCAGTCTCCAGCAAGGTTTTTTCAATATATTGCCATTGATAGCTTTCTCCGGGCAAAACGTCCTGAGTACCCCGAATGGCGGTGATGGTTTTTGCCATGCCACTTATCCTCCTATGGAAAATT
>JAZSOY010000124.1:0-6746 GCA_045537155.1 Acutalibacteraceae bacterium | reverse complement strand
CCCCATCTGCGAGGTGGGCGCAACCACCATTCGGTTGGCACACTATCAGCACGACCAATATTTCTACGATTTGTGCGACGAGCGCGGTTTGGTGATTTGGGCAGAAATCCCGTATATCTCGCGTCATATGTCAAACGGTCGTGAGAATACGCTCTCGCAGATGAAAGAACTCATCACCCAGAATTACAATCACCCGTGTATCGTGGTGTGGGGTTTGTCTAATGAGATTACGATGGGCGGCGACGATAAACCGGATTTGTTGGAAAACCATCACGCGTTGAACGATTTGGTTCACGAGATGGATAAAACGCGCAAGACCACGATGGCTTGCTTGACAATGTGCCCGACAAACAGCCCGATTTTGGAAATCCCCGACGTGGTATCGTACAACCATTACTTTGGCTGGTACGGCGGCGATACCGAAATGAACGGCCCGTGGTTCGATAAATTCCACGCCGAGCATCCCGATTTGCCGATTGGTTGCTCCGAGTACGGTTGCGAAGCCCTAAATTGGCACACATCCAAACCGGTGCAGGGCGATTACACGGAGGAATATCAAGCCTACTATCACGAAGAATTGATTAAGCAGTTCTTCACGCGACCGTATATTTGGGCAACCCACGTGTGGAATATGTTTGACTTCGGCGCCGACGCGCGTAGCGAGGGTGGCGAAAACGGACAGAACCATAAAGGCCTGATTACGATGGACCGTAAGTATAAGAAAGACGCGTTCTATGCGTATAAAGCGTGGTTGTCCGATGAGCCGTTTGTGCACATCTGCGGCAAACGGTATGTCGACCGCGTGGAAGAGGTTACCAGAGTGACGGTGTATTCCAACCAGCCGGAAGTGGAATTATTTGCGAATGGTGTCAGTCTCGGCAAACAGACCTGTCCGGAGCATTTCTTCTACTTTGAGGTACCGAATGTCGGTGAAACGGTGTTGACGGCGGTTGCCGGTGCGTGTCGGGACGAGAGCCGTATCCGCAAGGTCGCCGAGTTTAACGAGGCATACCGTCTGCGTGAAAAGGGAACGGTGCTGAACTGGTTTGATATCACCGAGCGCGACGGGTATTTCTCGCTGAATGATAAACTCAGCGATATTATGGCATCGGTGCAGGGTAAATTGCTGTTTGCCGGTTTGTTTGCCAAGATTATGGGCAAGATGGGCGGCAAAAAGGGCGAGGACAAAAAGCCGATGGGCTTCGAAATGACTCCCGATATGATGCAGATGATGGGCAGTTTCACCGTGTTGCGCTTGACTGGTTTAATGAGTATGGTGGACGTGTCTTTCACCAAAGAAGAACTGCTGGATTTGAACGCCAAACTTAACAAAATCAAGAAAAAGTAAAAACAACACACAAAACCGCCGATGACAATCGTGTCACCGGCGGTTTTTGCTTGCTTTTCGGCGGGGGATATGATACAATCGACGAAGTAAGAAGTGTAACGGGAGTGACGTATCGTATGACCACCGCTGAAACCATTCGTTCTTTGAAACTGTATCTGTTTGATATGGACGGCACACTGTACCTGGGTGACTGTCTGTTTGATTTCACCAAAGACTTGCTGGCGTGTATTCGTGAGCAAGGAGCGCGGTATTTGTTTATGACCAACAACTCATCCAAAAGTGTGGTTGCCTACATTGAAAAATTGGCACGGTTGGGCATTACCGCGACCGAGGAGGATTTTATCACGTCCTCGCAGGCAACGATTCACTATCTACGGAACCACCATCCCGATGCCGTGTTATATGTGTGCGGTACACGCTCGCTGGTGAGTGAGTTAGAGAGTGCCGGTTTTACGGTGACACAGAACCTCGATGAGGTGGATTGCATCGTTATGGGGAATGACACCGAATTGACGTTCCGCAAACTGGAAGATGTTTGTAAACTGCTGCTGTTGCACGATGTGGAGTATATTGCGACCAACCCCGACTATGTGTGTCCGACCGAATTCGGCAGTGTGCCGGATTGCGGTAGTGTGTGTGATATGATTTACAACTGCACCGGCAGACGTCCGGTGTTTATCGGCAAACCGGAACCGCTGATGCCGCTGTTGGGCATGGAGATGGCCGGTTGTACACCGCAGGAAACGGCGGTGGTCGGTGACCGTATTTATACCGATGTCAAAAGCGGCCTGAATGCCGGCGCAGTGAGTATTTTGGTGATGAGTGGCGAAACCACGCCGCAGATTTTGGCGGAATCGGCAGACAAACCGGATTTGGTGCTGGACAGCGGCGCGGATATTCTACGGGTATTGCAGGGCAAGGCATAAGCCGGCATATTAAAAAAGAGAGTTCACAATCGTGAACTCTCTTTTTTGGAGCTGGCAGACGGACTTGAACCCCCGACCTGCTGATTACAAATCAGCTGCTCTACCAACTGAGCTATGCCAGCACGTACTGCAACGTAACGGTTGCAGTATAGCATATTGACGAGGCTTTGTCAAGCCAAGAATGACACTTAATGATGGTGTTGTGACAAGAGCCGTTGTTTTTCGTCCCACAAGGCTTGCGACAAGTCCACATAGTACTTGTGCGGATTTTCAAAACGCAAGACTTCATCCCAAATGGTACCCATCTGTTCGGTACAATACGAGCGAATCTCCTGCACGGTGGGGGAGTCATAGACACATTTGCCTTGCTCGAAAATGCGTTGTTGCAGGGGATAGGCAACGAAGTTTTCGATGGTTTTGCGTTTCCAAATGTGTTCGGGGTCGAAAATTTCATACGGTTTTGTGTCGTCAATCACTTCGTTGTGTAGCGTGATAACGTCGGCAATGGCCTTTCCGCTGTCACGGTCGTACAAACGCCACAACTTTTTGAATCCGGGATTGGTAATCTTGGCGACGTTTTCGCTGACCTTGATACGCGACACAATCTCGCCGTCGCGTTCCACGGCCGCCAGTTTGTACACACCGCCGAACACCGGGTCACTGGATGCCGTAATCAACCGTTCGCCGACCCCGAAACTGTCGATGCAAGCGCCCTGCGCAATCATATCGCGGATAATCCATTCATCCAACGAGTTAGAGGCGCAGATTGCGCAATCCGGGAAACCGGCATCGTCCAGCATTTTGCGAGCCTTTTTCGTGAGATATGTAATATCGCCGGAATCCAGACGAATTCCCTTCGGACGATAGCCGCGAGGCACCAACACGTCATTGAATACCTTGATGGCGTTAGGAATACCGGACTTCAACACGTTGTAGGTGTCTACCAATAACGTGCACGATTGGGGGTATACTTCGGCATAGGCTTTGAATGCCTCGTATTCACTGTCAAACAACTGCACCCAACTGTGTGCCATCGTACCGAGTGCCGGAATCCCGAACTCACGGTCGGCAATGGTACACGCCGTGCCGATACAACCGCCGATATAGGCGGCACGAGCGCCGTAGACGGCGCCGTTAAAGCCCTGCGCGCGGCGTGAACCGAATTCCATCACGGCACGGCCGTTGGCTGCTCGCACAATACGGTTGGCTTTGGTGGCAATCAGCGACTGGTGGTTGATTGCCAACAACACCATGGTTTCAATAAACTGTGCCTGCATCGCCGGTCCCCGTACGGTGACCAATGGTTCGTAGGGGAAAATCGGTGTTCCTTCCGGAATGGCCCACACATCGCACGCAAAGCGGAAGTTTTTCAAATACTGCAAAAACTCTTCGCTGAATAATTGTTTGCTACGCAAAAAGTCAATGTCGTCCTCGGAAAAAGACAGATTTTTCAGGTATTGGATAATCTGTTCCAAGCCAGCCATCAATGCCACGCCGCCGCCGTCGGGAACGGTGCGGAAAAACATATCAAAATAGGCGGTTTGTTCGCCACGGCCATTCTCAAAAAAACCGTTGGCCATTGTCAATTCATAAAAATCGGTAAGCATGGTGAGATTTTCTTTGCCGTAATCGTGTGTCATAGACTGTCACGTCCTTTCATGGGTAAAGCCTGCCGGCTATGATTATCATTATAGGCACAAATATAGCATTTTGCAATACGGATAGGAAAAATGATGGGGGACAGGTAAAAAAATCCCCCGTTGCTGTCGGGCAACGGGAGAACTTTCATGCAGATGTGTTACGAATTACACCGCACGGACGACCTTGCCGGAGCGCAGGCAACGGGTGCAGGCGTAAACCTTTTTGGGCGAACCGTTCACCACAGCCTTGACGCGTTTGATGTTGGGACGCCAAGTACGGTTCGAGCGCCGATGCGAGTGAGAAACCTTAATACCGAAAGTAACACTTTTGCCGCAGAATTCACATTTAGCCATGTTCTGCACCTCCTTTGATTGGATGCTAACGGGCGAAAAGCACCGTTGTTTTCAAAGCAACGGAACTATATTAGCAGATTTTTTTGCAGAAAGCAAGGACTTTTTTACAAGTTATCGAAATTTTTTCAAAAAAGCCGCGTGTGCGAATGGTTTTTTCTTGTAATTTTTTGCGACTTGCGTTATACTGTAATCACTATGGGAAAATCTTGAAAGGAGTGTCTGCGGTGCTGAGTACCATTATCAGAAATGCGGAGTGGTTGTCTTTTGTGGATGTGGTGTTTATTGTGCTGTCGTTTGCGGCGTTGATACTGGTGATGTTGCCGATACACGAATTGGCGCACGCTTGGGTGGCAACGCGTTTGGGTGATAACACGGCACAGTGGCACGGACGGTTGACATTGAACCCGTTCGCTCACTTGGATTTGTGGGGGACACTCTGCTTGGTATTGTTCGGGTTTGGCTTTGCACGCGCGGTTCCGGTGAATCCGCGTAATTTCGCCAATCCGAAACGCGATATGGCGCTCACCGCGGCCGCAGGTCCGGTATCCAATCTATTGATGGCATTGGTTTCGTTGTTGGTGTTTCGCGTGTCAACGATATTACTGAATGGCACCTATTTGTTGGATATCTTGTACATCGTTTTTGTGCAGGTATTTGCTTCGGTCAATGTGGCGTTGGCGGTGTTTAATTTGTTGCCGCTGCCGCCACTGGACGGTTCGCGTATTTTTGCGGCGGTGGCACCGTCACGTTGGGTGTATTATATGGAGCGCTATCAACAGTATTTCACCTTGGGGTTGTTTGCGCTGATTGCCTTCGGTGCTCTGGACGGACCGCTTAATTTTCTGATTCATTATCTGGGCGGTTTGTTATGCGCCATCGCCGGATTGCCGAATTATTTTTAAGGACGTGCTGTATGGAAATCTCCTACAAACTGGCGGAGTTTGAAGGACCGCTGGACTTGTTACTGCATCTGGTGCAGAAAAATAAATTGAATATTTACGACATTCCGATTCATGAGTTGCTGGACCAGTATATGCAGACCATTCAAACCATGCAACAGTTGGATATGGAAGTCGCCACGGAGTTTCTGGATATGGCGGCGCGTTTGGTACAAATCAAATCCGCTATGTTGTTACCTCGTCACGAAGAAGGGGACGAATTAAAACAGCAGTTGACCGGTGAATTGATTGAATACCAGTTGTGTCGGGAAGCCGCACAGCGGATGCAAAAGCAGTGTATCGGCGGTGATTTGTTTGTCCGTGTACCGATGGAGGTGGAACCGGATTACACCTATCGGCGCACCCATCCGCCAGAGATATTACTGGATGCGTACCTGGCGGCAGCAGGACGCGGTCGCCGTAAGTTGCCGCCTTCGCCGCAGGTGTTTCACAGCATCGTGGCACGCAAAATTGTATCGGTATCGTCCAAAATCGTGCAGGTCTTGCGGCGGTTACGCACCGGTCGGTGCGTACCGTATCATTCCTTGTACAACGGGGCGCGCACCAAATCGGATTTGGTGGCGACGTTCTTGGCTGTGCTGGAACTGATGAAGAATAAGCGCATTATTGTAGAGGGCGATGGACAACAACAGCACGTCACGTTGCTGAAAGCGTTCCAAAGGGGTGACAAGAACGATGGAGTTTAAGGAATATCGTGCCGCAATGGAGGCCATACTTTTTGCGAACGGGGAACCGGTTTCCGCGGAACGGTTGGCTGAAGTGCTGGAGTTGGATACGGATACGGTACACCGCATCGCGGCGGATTTGATGAGCGAATTGACGGCGCGTGCCGGCGGTATTTACATGGTACGGTTGGACGAGCAGTATCAGTTGTGCACGCGGAAAGAGTATGCCGATGTCATTCGCCGTTCTCTGGATATTCGCCGCAACACCCCGTTGTCACAAGCGGCGATGGAAGTGTTGGCGATTGTTGCGTACAATCAGCCGGTGACGAAGGCGTTTATCGAGCAGGTGCGCGGCGTGGACTGCAGTGCGGTTATCCAAGGCTTGATGCTGAAAAACCTCATTGAGGAAAAGGGGCGGTTGGAACTGCCCGGGCGGCCGTTATTATACGGCACCACGCCGGTCTTTCTGCGTTGTTTCGGTGTGTCGGGATTGCACGAATTACCGCCGTTGCCGCAAAAAGAGGATGAGGCGCGTATGGTGGAAACCACCTTGGAAGAAATCATAGAACAGACAGAAACTGTTGACGGCACCGACAAGGCGGTGGATGCGACAGACGAGATAATAAAGGAGGAACACAACCATGGAGAATAAAGTACAGGATTTGATGGGCGTTTCCATTGACAAAATCCGTCAGATGGTGGATGTCAGCACAGTCATCGGTGACCCGATGACATTGCAGGACGGAATCACGCTGATTCCCGTATCGCGCGTGTCCTATGGATTTGCGACCGGCGGCTCGGATTTGCCGACGAAGAGTTCGCACGAATTGTTCGGTGGTGGCGGTGGTGCCGGT
>JAZSOY010000230.1:0-4806 GCA_045537155.1 Acutalibacteraceae bacterium | reverse complement strand
TTGCCGTCGGTTATTGGTGTGTGCCGCAGAAGATGTGGGACTGGCGTATCCGATGATTTTACCCATTGTCAAAGCGGCGGTTGACAGTGCCTTGCAGGTAGGATTACCCGAAGCGCGTATTCCGTTGGCAGATGCGGTGATTTTAGTGGCTACTGCACCGAAATCCGTTTCCGGTCATGATGCGATTGCCGCGGCAATGGCGGATGTAGAGGCCGGCTATACCGCGCCGCCGCCGCGTCATTTGCAGAACAAGCATTTTGACGGCGCCGATGCAGCTGTCAAGGGACAGTTTTATCAATATCCTCACGCGTTTCCTGACCATTGGGTACCACAACAGTATCTGCCGGATAACATCAAAGAGCGCGTGTATTATAAGCCGGGTGATAATAAGACCGAGCAAGCCTATGCCGCGTATTGGCGCGCAATAAAAGAGCATCGGTGAGAGAGTATAGCGGCGTATGCGGCTGTTATTGACGGGAAATCGCGGCAAAATCCGGGATAGTTACCGGAAATTGGGAAAACACTTGACTTTTTAGGTGAAAACCGCTATAGTGGCTATTGTTGTTCATGACGATATTTCGTGATGGGCACGCATCTAATTTTTATCCAAGTGATATGAGGCATCGCCGCAGTCGCTGTGACGGCTGTGAAAAACCCTTTGCGGAGGGCGTTGCTCAAAGTATCACGGTTTCGACTGCGTTGCCAGCAACGTGGGAAACTACCGTACACGGGAACGCCTGTGTATACACCGCAAAGGGGGATGCTGTGATGCAAAAAAGTAAAGAGATTATTAAATTGAAGGACATTACTGTTTCGTTTGACGGAGAACCGGTGTTGAGTGGTTTGGACCTCAACATTTCCGACGGGGAGTTTGTCACCCTGTTGGGACCGTCGGGGTGTGGAAAGACGACCACCCTGCGGATAATCGGCGGCTTTGTCATTCCCGACAGCGGTAGTGTCTTTTTTGACGGAAAGGATATGGCATCGTTACCGCCGTACAAACGGCCGGTGAATACCATTTTCCAACGGTATGCGTTGTTTCCGCATTTGAATGTGGAAGAAAATGTGGCATTCGGAATGCGCGTTCAACGCAAGAAAAAAGAGGAAATACACGATACCGTCAATCGTATGCTGAAGCTGGTCAACTTGACCGGGTTTAACGACCGTCGTATCGATACGCTGTCCGGTGGCCAACAACAACGGGTAGCCATTGCACGTGCTTTGGCAAACAATCCCAAAGTGTTATTGTTGGACGAGCCACTGGCGGCATTGGACTTAAAACTGCGTAAAGATATGCAGGTGGAACTGAAAAACATACAAAAGAGTCTGGGTATTACCTTTATTTACGTAACACACGACCAAGAAGAAGCGTTGTCGATGTCGGACACCGTGGTGGTGATGGATGCCGGTCGCATCCAACAAATCGGCACGCCGCAGGACATCTATAATGAGCCGAAAAACGCCTTTGTTGCCGATTTTATCGGGGAAAGCAACATCTTAGACGGCGTGATGCATGAGGACTATTTAGTCGAGTTTTTTGGGCGCAAATTCCCCTGCTTGGATAGCGGGTTTGAACCGCACGAACCGGTGGATGTTGTCATTCGTCCGGAGGATATTGATGTGGTACCGGCCAATCAAGGGCATCTGACCGGTACGGTTACTGCCAACACATTCAAGGGTGTTCATTTTGAAACCATTGTGGATTTCAAGGGGTTCAAGAGGATGATACAGACCACCGATTATTATCCGGTGGATTCGGTTATCGGTATTGTGCTGAATCCGGAAGACATCCATATTATGAAAAAATCCGAGTATTCCAACCAATTTGGTGATTACAGTTCCTATTCCGACGAATTTGAGGAGATGGCAAATCCCGAAGTGGACCTTACCGAGGAGACGGTTACGGAGGTAGAGGGATGATTCGTGCCAAATCTGCCGCGGCACCGTTTACTTTATGGATGGTGCTGTTTACCGTTATCCCGTTGGGGATTGTGCTGTGGTTTGCGTTCACCGACGAAGCCGGAAAATTCACTTTTTCCAACTTGTCATCGATTGTGGAATACGCCGGCACCTTTGGATTGTCTATCTTTTTAGGGGCCATTGCCACCATTTTGTGTCTGGTACTGGCATTCCCGTTGGCGTATACCATTTCACGCGCGAAAGGTCGCATCCAGCAGACCATGGTGATGATTATTATGTTGCCGATGTGGATGAATTTTCTGTTACGCACGTATGCGTGGATGTCGTTATTGGAGAACAACGGATTTATCAACCAGTTATTGCGTGCCATCGGTTTGTTGGCGGAAAACCAAACGCTGACACTGATTAACACCAACGGTGCCGTCATTTTGGGTATGGTGTATAACTTTTTGCCCTTTATGGTGTTACCGCTGTATTCCGTGATGGTCAAAATCGATAACAGTGTGATTGAAGCCGCACAAGACCTCGGCTCGAACGTTTTTCAGGTGTTTGGGCGTATTGTGTTACCGTTGTCCGTTCCCGGTATGCTCAGCGGTATCACGATGGTATTTGTGCCGGCGGTGAGTACTTTTGTGATTACGAAACTCCTCGGCGGCAGCAAAACCCTGCTGATAGGGGATACGATTGAAACGATGTTTATCGGTCAGGGGGCGAACTATCACGTCGGTGCCACGTTGTCTTTGGTGCTGATGGTGTTGATTTTGGTGTGTATGGCGGTGACCGGCTTGGTGGATAAGCAGGGAGAGGAGGATGCGGTATGAAAACCCTCTCTCGTGTTTATAATGGGCTGATTTTTGCTTTCTTGTATGCACCGATTTTTGTACTGATTATCTTCTCGTTTAACGACTCCAAAAGTCGCGTTGTGTGGGAAGGATTTTCGCTGCGTTGGTACGAGGCGCTGTTCCAAAACGATGAGATTTTGTCCGCACTGGGCGTGACGCTCTCCATCGCCGCCATAGCGACCGTGGTATCCACGATAATCGGTACGGCGGCGGCAGTTGGTATCCGCAGTACGAATGCCCGCCTTCGCAAAGTTTTGTTGGCGGTGAACAACTTACCGATGGTGAATCCGGAGATTGTGACCGGTATTGCACTGATGTTGTTGTTTGTGTTCATTTATCGGTTGACAGGCTTGTTACAGCCGGGGTATATTACGTTGTTGTTATCGCACATTACCTTTTGTATTCCGTATGTGGTTTTGCAGGTGATGCCGAAATTACGACAGTTGGACCCGCATTTGTACGAAGCGGCGGTCGATTTGGGTTGCCATCCGTTCGCGGCGTTTGTCCGTGCGGTATTGCCGCAAATTCTCCCCGGTATTTTGACGGGTGCACTGATGGCATTTACGATGTCGCTGGATGATTTTGTGATTAGTTTGTTCACTTCCGGTGCATCGGCACAGAACTTGTCGGTGACGATTTATGCGATGGTGAAGCGTCGCGTAACTCCGGAAATCAATGCGCTGTCTACGCTCATGTTCGGTGCCGTGCTGCTGATGCTGATTTTAGTCAATGTGTTACAGATGCGTTCTGCACCGAAAGCCAAGGCAAAGGGGGCACTACGATGAAACAATGGATTGCGGTATTACTTTGCTTGTTGTTGGTCGTGGTGCCGTCTGTTCCGTTGGCAGCCGACAGCGTTGTGACCCTGAATGTCTATAATTGGGGTGAATACATCGACCCCGAAGTCAACGATATGTTTACCGAAGAGACCGGTATCCGTGTCAACTACAAAAATTTCACCGATAATGAGAGTATGTATGCGGTGCTGTCCAGCGGTGCGGCGGTGTACGACATCATTGTGCCGTCGGATTATATGGTCGGTAAACTGTTGGTCGAAAATAAACTAGCGCCGTTGAATTTGGACAATATTCCCAATTTGCAATACATTAACGAATCGTTATTGCATTCCGAATATGACCCTACCGGCACCTACTCAGTACCGTATATGTGGGGAACGGTCGGCATTTTTTACAACACCAAGTACGTGGATGCCGACGATATTGACGACGGCTGGGATTTGCTGTGGAACAAAAAATACAGTGGCCGTATTTTTATGTTTGACAACCAACGCGATGCGTTTGGTATTGCGCTCAATAAGTGCGGCTATTCCATGAATACGACTGACCCACAGGCGTGGAAAGAGGCATACGAAGCGTTGGCGGAGCAAAAACCGTTGTTACATCAGTATGTCATGGACCAAGTGTATGACAAGATGATAAATGAAGAAGCCTGGATTGCGCCGTACTATTCTGGTGACGGTATTGTGATGATGGACGAAGAAGAGGGCAACCCGGCGATTGATTTCTTCATTCCGTCCGGCGGAACCAATCGGTTTGTCGATGCGTTGTGTGTACCGGCAAACTCACCGCACGTCCGTGAGGCAGAACAGTATATTGACTTTCTTTGCCGACCGGACATTGCGCTGTTGAATGCGGAATATGTGGGATATTCCACACCCAACACAGCAGCACAAACGATGTTGGACCCGGAAATCGGAGAAAATCCGAATTTTTATCCGCCGGAAGACGTATTGTCAAAAACCGAGGTGTTTTTGACCTTGCCGGCGGAAACCGGTGCGTTGATGGACCGATTGTGGATGAAACTGAAACTGGCCGATTCCCGTTGGGGGATTCTCACGGCCGTGGTGGGTGTTGTTGCCATTGGTTGTTTGCTTTGGTCGGCTGTGAATCTGTGGCGCAAACGCACAAAAAAGACGAGGTAACAGTATGCAGTCTTGGAAGACAGTGCTGTTCGATTTAGACGGTACGTTAGTGGATACGATTGACGATTTGGCGTGGGCGACGGAGTGTGTGCTGACCGAGTG
>JAZSOY010000111.1:0-2281 GCA_045537155.1 Acutalibacteraceae bacterium | reverse complement strand
CAAGGTGACGCCGGCCGATTCCAGTTCATCCGCTATGTCACCCAGTTGTTCGCGCGTACGCTTGTCACAAGCCGTCACAACCGCACCGTGCTCCAACAACTGATAAATCACCGGCAGGTTGTTGCGACCAATGCCGCACACGGCAATGCGTTTTCCGCATAGATTCTCAAAAAAAGTACGTGCTGTCATCGACTTTACACCCCTTCATCGTCAGAAAAACGGGATAAATACAGTATGCCCGATAAACCGGCAATCAGTGTCATCAATGATACCAGTGCGGTCACTACCCACTGTCCGGCCGAAGCAGACACCTGTAAGGCCGGCCATACAATATCGGCAGCGATATCCGCCAGCGAACCAACCACGAATCCCATAATGATACAATAGGTTTGATGCGGAAATTTTTGCATAGTCCATTCCAACGGACGCGTAATTAAAAAGACACCAATCAAGGTGGATATCACCAATAGCGCTAAAAAGGTAATGGCTTCTCCGACACCATCCACCGGCTGCACTGTCGTATGGTCAACCAAACGTTGAATCCCATTTTTCAGCCACAACACAACGGTTTCGATAGCACCGGACATCGTACCGTAAATGCCCAGAATCAACAGCATATGCGATGTACTGATACCGGGAAGCACCAGTGCCAACGCCACGACAACACCGGCCAACAGCCACATAAAAATACTGCCGAGCGATAGGTTGGAAGCACTGGGAATTAAGCCTTGCGGAATCATTCCAATACCCAACACAATCGCGACACCCAATACGATGTACATAACCGAGGATACGGTAAACCGCGTCGCACGCGTTTTTCGGTACAACGCCGGAATCCCTCCCACAATCGCACCGAAAAAGAAGAACGATACCGGAATCGGAAACGTTTCCAACAAATGCCCAATCGTAGATGCCAACGCACAGAAGCCCAGCACCGCGCCAATACAAAATTTTAATAAAAAAAGGACATTTTTTTTGAAATTATCGGTCAAATGACTGATAGCCGCAATCAGTCGGTCATAAATGCCGAGCAAAATGGCCATTGTGCCGCCGCTGACACCCGGTACTGTCATAGACGAGCCGATAAGAAACCCCTTAAAGGGAATCAACAATTCCTTCAAAAACTTCATTGCGAAACGCTCCTTTCCGAGCCAATCAATAGGGGATTCCGTTAACGGTATCTATTATACACCCACCGTCTGTGTTTGTCACCCCTATTTTATGGTTTTTCTATTGCACTTATGTGAAAAAAGCGGTATACTGAGTACAAAGGCGAATGGAAGGATGGGACGTTATGGACGCTAAGGAACGCTTTATTGAACTGTACAAACAACACATCCACCGCGAAGGGGCAGATAAGTTTTTGGAATATCTCTGTTCCAAATCCAGTGATTTTTTTACAGCACCGGCAAGCACGCGCTTTCACGGTTCCTATGAAGGCGGTTTGGTGGAGCACAGTTTGAATGTGTTTGACTGCTTGTGGCACTATTTAGGTCGTTCGCGCGTCAAAGAGGAATACGGCTTGGATTACAGTGAGGAGAGCATTGCCATCGTATCGTTATTACATGACGTATGCAAGATTAACTGCTACAAACCCGGCACCCGTAACGTCAAAGACGAAAACGGCAAATGGCAAACCGTTCCGACCTTCGAATTTGACGATAAACTCCCTTACGGGCACGGGGAAAAGTCAGTATACATTCTGTCAGGTTATATGCGTCTGACACGCGAGGAAGCATTTGCTATCCGTTATCATATGGGATTTGCCGGCACAGAAGACAGCCGCAATGTCGGTAACGCCTTTGAACTGTTCCCTTTGTCCTTGGCGCTGTCGGTAGCCGATATGGAAGCGACCTACTACGTGGAGGGTAAATAATGGCTCCCACTCCTGTAACACTGCCCCGTTGTCCGTTATCGCGAAAATGTGGCGGTTGTCAACTACAAAATATGGACTATCCACGGCAACTGAAATACAAGCAGGAAACCGTCGTTTCCCTGTTGGGAAAGTACCATCGTGTGGCACCGATATTGGGTATGCCATCCCCGTATCACTACCGTAATAAAGTGCAAGCCGCCTTTGGTGTCACACGGCGCGGAGAAGTGATTTCGGGTGTGTACCAGTCCTCGACGCATCGGATTGTCAATGTCGATTCCTGTCAAATTGAAGATGAAACGGCCGACCGCATTATCGTCACCATTCGCCAACTGCTTCCGTCCTTCCGTATTGTCCCCTATAACGAGGACAGCCGGCATGGATTTTTGCGGCACGTGCTGGTGCGCC
>JAZSOY010000118.1:0-11298 GCA_045537155.1 Acutalibacteraceae bacterium | reverse complement strand
CCGGAAATGCGTTCCAACATTTCAAATTGACCACGTTTGATGTCTTCCACATCCTGCAAACGGGAATCAATCTCCTTCTGCTTTTTCGCAATGGCTTCCTCTTTGGCTTCGTAGTTTTCAATTTTGCGGTCGAGTGATTCTTCTTTTTGTTGCAAACGACGTTCTTGCCGCATCACTTCATTGCGGCGGTCTTTGAGTTCGCGTTCCGATTCGTTACGTAACCGATGAATTTCGTCCTTGGCTTCCAACAAGGTTTCTTTTTTTCTGGATGCTGCCTTTTTCTCCGCCTCGTCCAAAATGCGTTTGGCCTCCGCTTCTGCGGAACCAATGGCAGATTCGGCCGTACGCTTGCGGTGCGAAACACCGGAACGGAAAGCAACAACGCCCGAAACAACGCCGCCGACAACCAACGAACCTGCCCCAACTAAAGCAAATTCCAGCACGAGATGAACACCTCCTATGTTCCGTTTTTACACAAATTTCTTGTATGAAGAGGTCCCTCTCGCGCCGGAAAACACCGACACTTCGTGCTGTTCAATTGTCATATAAATTCTGCAGTATAACCTGCCAAGATACAACTATCAACACCCACCGAGGGACAACACTTGTTTGCGACACACAAACAAGAATAAAATTCACACAGTCGAGTCACACTCCTCGACCTTAAAAATTATACCGCTTTTTTTGCAATATGTCAAGGTTTTTTATGCAAAAGCACCCACGGAGTACGTGGGTGCTTCGAATAGGGTTTGCGTTATTGTACCTGCATAGAGGTAACCCCTCGCCACCACGGATAGGCAGGTGTCACATCCGGGGGAATACTCTCGCCATTCACCTTGTCGACACGATATACGAATATCGATTCTTGACAATACAGCGGTACCTCGACCGCCCATTCACGCACAATATCAAAACATTGCTCGTAGTGTGCCTGTCGCTTGCTCGCATCGCTTTCGCGTTGTGCCGTTAACAACGTCGCGTTCAAGCGGGCATCATCAATATCAAATAACCGATTTAACCCGCCGGCCGCATGTGTCGCATCGCCGGAGAAATACAAACTATAGGCATCCGGATTGTTCACCGTATCCCACGTAGCACACCATATCTCCGCCTTCTCCGCGACGGCGGCATCCCAGATATCGTCGTCGTACGACCAATCCCGTAACACCAACGTAATACCGATTTCTTCCAAGGTTTTACGTGCATTCCACAACATAGCATACGCCGGATGGCGTTGCTGTTCATCCCCTACAAAATACACTTCATACGTGCATTTTGCACCGGCTGGTGCCGCGGTTACCTTTCCACCGGTCACCGTGTAGCCGGCAGCACGCAAATACGCAAGTACCGCCGCCTTCACAATCTCTTGTTTTTGCGCATACGTTGTGTTCGTCATACCCAACGGCGTACCGTGAATATCGGTGACAAAGGGCGCTGTCTCGGTGTTCAAAGCCGTTTCCGTGATATCCGCACGCGTGTAACTGTCCGTGACAGTGGCATAGCCACCGCTATAATTGTTAACGGAATTATTTCGGTAAAAAGAAAACACCAGTGCTAGGGCTCGTCTTAAATACTTCGATTGTTCGGATGCGCCGTCCGTGCCGACTTTCACACCATCGGCACTCATTCCCAAATATCCGTACTGCACACCTCCTGTCGATTGGGTGTGCAACACATCGCCGTTCAACACGCCGCCATTGACTGTCATAATTTCAGACACCAAGGCATTCCCCATCACCGGGTTGGCAAACGTCAACATACCGTTTTCCAGACGTGAAACCAGATTGGTGTCACTGGTTTTCAAAAACCGTAGGCGTCCCACTTTAGGTTTCTCTCCGTAATACGTTTTATTAGACAGCAACGTGGTTGTACCGTCATTCATACGAACAAAGGTGTATGGTCCCGCGCCCATCGGCTTTTTAGAACGACTACGTACCGTACCCAAATCGCCTTTGACAAACCCAAACGATGCTTGCTCATAATCATACAACTCGGCATTGCCGTAATAGTGCTTGGGGGTAATGGGCAAGCAGAACTGTTGATACATTCTGGCGTCGGGATGTTGCAATGTTACGCGCACGGTGTAATCGTCTACTTTTTGAATACCGGTAATCGTTGACTCTGTGACACCGGTCGTCACGCCTTGCAATAATGTGCCCGTCAAACGCGACAGCAAGAGTTCCTCGAAAGACATATCTGCCTTTTCCGAATCGACACCGTTTTCGGAAATATCGTACGCATAGCGGTCCACCATCGCCAAAAATAAATCCGTCGCAATGGCGTTTTCCGGCAACAAGTCATATCCCAGAGCGGCAGCGACACTCTTGACATCCGTACCGTATCCGTTGGCAATCCCGTTCTTCACAATATCTTGTGCAAACGTGTCACCGGCGGCATTGAAAATCGTCCAAAACTCTACCGCTTCTTCCCCGGTATAGTACCCATCCGGTGAACCGGTTGTTGCTGTTTTCGGGGTATCCGACAAAATTAACCGCCATTTCGGCGTCACACCGGCGCGGTAGGCATTCAAGCCAACAATCGGTAGCGAAGCAAACGACAACGGTCCGTCATACGTCGGGTCACACAACACGTACATCGTAAAAATCACATCGTCCGCCGTCATCGGTGTGCCGTCGGAAAACGTCACATCTTGACGCAATTTGAACTCGCAATCGAGCGTACCATCGTCGTGTGTCACAATTAACAAGTCTGCCGGCCCGGTATACGTATAGGCTGTTCCGTTGTATTCCCGCGTTTCGCCCTCGATGCCGTTAAAGATAACCGCGCCCTCTCGGTCAACGGTCAACAACGGCAACTGCGTTAATGCGGTAACCACGCGGTCATCTGCCCCCGTCGAATAAAACGGAGAAAACAAGCCGGAAATACCGGCACTATTGACAGAAAGACGTTTTTCTTCGGTTGGTTCAACTGGTTCATCGCGCTGACAACCGGCAAGACCAGACAAGCACAACGCGACTGTCAGCAGTCCGATTGCCCACCGTTTGGTTTGTTTCATACCATTCCTCCCCTGCAGGAAAGAGCCATCATTTCACATCGTTTCTGTATCTAGTATACCACAAATCCCGCAACAGACAAGACCCAAAATCGAAACGCCTCCCCCTGCCATCACAGGGAAAGGCGTTCTTCGCTATGTCGTTACCGCATCGGAATCATCAACATCGTATTGTGTTCCAAAATATCGGTTTCTAATTGATTTTCTTCTTTAAGTGCCTCAAACGAGGTGTGCTCGCGTCTTGCAATTTCCCACAACGATTCACCGGCTGCCGCAAAGCACAATTTCAAACAACAGTTTTGCAAAACGCCTTGTGTTTGATACGGTGCGGTTTCATCCACCGCTACATGCGTGATGGCGTGGCAAGGTTTCGGTTGGGTACCGATTCGCTCTATCATGGCTTGAACACGCAAATCCACGCGTTCTCCGTTATACGTAAAGGCAGTTTCCAACGGCCATACCGTTGCGTTCACACACGCACACGTATCCGGTAACAAGGTATCATAATCTGCCAGTCGCTCATAATAGGATATCAATCCTTGACTGTCACGTGTTAACAATCCTACCTGCCATTGTCCGTGCACGGCCGTTTGCCCCGATTCTGCATGACATTCGGGTGGAAGCGGCTCACACCACACATCCAACACCTCGGCAATATCCCCCTCCGGCAACGCTTGCGACGATGTCAGTGTCACGCCGTCCGCGCGCACAAACGCCACATTTTGCGATTCCACGCGGCACGTATCGGCTTTGAGAGGATACCCTGTGTGATAGGCGTCGGTCACCACGTCGCAGACCGATGTTTGATAACATGTCACCGTCACCAAGAGTTTGATGGCCACCGATAACAGTCGATTTTCGCCTGCCGGGTCTTGCATCGTGCGAATATCGCATTGCGTCACCTGCACGTGACAATCACACAGTTGCTCATCGGTCAACCCTTTGATATCGAGAATTTGACTAAAGGGGATACGGTGAACCGCTTTCACCATGGTTCCGTTTTGAGAATCGGTAACATAGACCGTTTCCATTGCAACGTCACCTTTCACAATGACCTTGCCCGTCAAGCGACGGCAATCGGTGATGCACGCGGCAGCCTCATGGCGCACGGTGGCCATAGCGGTATGTTCTAATTCCAACACTTCATTTAAGGAAACCGTTTTCTCCACATAGCCACCCAGTACCGAGCCGGATACGGTGCAACCGCGCGTGTGTATACCGTCTCCCGATACCGCGGTAATCACCTCAGTTTGTTGTTCGGCACACACCGTCAACCGTACGCCGAACGCACCGTGAACATCCACGCGGCGAGGACCTGTGGGACGACAATTCACATAATTCGTCTTTGTCGAAAAACGTATGGCTTCCCCACCTTGGAGTTCTTTCACCGTAAACGTGGACGTAAAGGGTTGGGTATGCTCATAACTATGCACGCAACGCCGTTCTTCGTCCAAATACAGCAGTTGCAGATAGACTGTCCCATCTGCCAGTACACGGTCACCACTGATTTGATGGGATTGTACCACCGGTTTCATACGACATTTCAGCACCGCTGTAATATCCGGCAAATAATCCGGTAACATAAAATCGCAATCTACCGGTCGTTCATCCACCTCGTCAAACACAATGCCCATTGTTCCGATTTGTCCGCAGGTCACTTGAAGTTCCATTCGTCTCTCTCCTTTTTACGGCTGTTTCTACTGGAACTATATGTTCGCCCAACGGACAATATGACAAAACGGCGAGAGAATCCCATTCTCTCGCCGTGGGGATTATCCGTTACTATCCCCTTTTTGGATTCGGAACAACCGCCGTAGGATGCTGCCAAAGAATTTCGGACTCTTCACTACCACAATCTGCATACGTATGTGCCCTCCTTGCATGTTTAGCATCGCAACAGCGCGATACCGGTCAGTACCAGCGCAATGGCGGCAAGTATCAAGATGAACCGTGTCGGGAACAACAGCGCCGCCAACAATCCGGCTCCGAATGCGGCATAGTACCCCCCTCGGCAACAGTTTCTTCGTCTCATATGTTCCACCCTTTCTTGCCGTTTTTTGCGTCTGTATTAACAGCATATTCCTCTCGACAAAAAAGGTGCAAAAAAACGCAACCTCTTATGGCGATTGCGTTTCCCAATGTTTTCGTTGTTTGGCTTGCGCATACATAGCACAATAACTTTCATAGCGTGATACGGCAATATGTCCTTGTCGCACCGCCTCTTGAACGGCACAATCCGGTTCGTGTACATGAGAACAACCGGTGAATCGGCATTTCCCAAACAGTGGACGAAATTCGCGGAAACAATCCTCCAGGCGCTCTTTATCAATCGGGTGTACATATTCCATATCCAAATCCGAAAAGCCGGCCGTGTCGGCTACGTAACCACCGCTCGGCAACGGGAACAATTGCGCCGAGCGCGTCGTATGCCGTCCCCTGCCGAGTTTTCGACTGATTTCACCCGTTTCACGTTGCCATTGCGGTTGCAAAATGTTCAGCAAACTCGATTTCCCCACGCCGGAATTGCCGACAAAGGCGGTAATCCGCCCTTGCAACTGCTCGAATAACGGGATGGTGGTTTTGGGTTCGGTGGTGGTCACCGTAAACACCGGAATACCGGCAGTATGATACACCGTTTCCCACGATGTGGTATCCGATAAATCCGACTTGGTAAGCACTACCAACGGCTGAACGTCGTTATCCTCCGCAATCGCAATCAATTTATCCAACAGTAACGGTTGCAACAACGGTTCCGTTACCGATGCCACCACAGCCAGTTGGTCCAGATTGGCTACCGGCGGACGCACCCAAACATTACGACGCGGCAACACACGTTGCACCGTACCGGTGGTTCCGTCGACGTTAAGCACAATTTCCACGCGGTCTCCCGCCACCGGCGTGATACCCTCACGGCGAAACGAACCCCGCGCTTTACATTCATAAACCGCATCGGCGGTCTCTACATAATAGAAACCGCCGATACCTTGTAAAATTAACCCCTTCACTGTCATCATACGACGTTATGCTTCCGGTTCGCCTGCGGCTTCGGTCGGGACAGTATCCCCCGCCGGCATCGCGGTGGTTGTCGTACTACCGGTCGTCGCCGTCGTCGTTGTGGTGGTCGTCGCCGTTGGGGTTGTCGTCGTGGTGGTTGTCGTCGTATACTTCGACAAAATATCCAAATTCAAGTACTCTTGCTGCGCCATACCGGTTTTACCGTTGACTTGATAACGAGCATAATCCTCGTATTTACCGGAACCGGCAGGTGCCAATTTCACGGTTACCGGATAGGTATCCAACGGTTTCGATACCGCCACCGACAAGACGCGCTTATCGTTCGGCAAAATGCCGGTAAAGGATTCTTGCAACTGTCCGTCGACAAACACCTGGACATCCACCGCCTGTGAACTATCCGGCAGTTGCACCTGCACCGTGGTATCCACATAACCGGTACTGACTTCCAACTGAATCGCCGTGCCCACCGGCGTGGGGGTGTTAGCCGCAATGCTCTGCGACAACACGGTATTGGCCGGTGCGGTCGCCGTGTTGATAAAAGTAACATCCGTTTCTTTGTTTACCACAAAACCGGCCGCCGTCAACTGCGAAATGGCTTGTTCCAAAGACAGGTTTTTCACATCCGGAACCGGTACCGGTTCCGGCGGTTTGGCACCGGTGCTGACCACCATCGTAATTTCCGAACCGTAGTTAAGTTCCTGTGGGTACTCGACCGGTGAGAGTGAAATCACAAAGTCTTCTTGAATTTCATCGCTCGCATCCAGTGTGTACTTCACCACAAAACCGGCATTACGCAATGCCGCTTCGGCATCGTTTCGGTGTTGCCCAACCACATCGGGAATACGCACCATATTGGGACCTTTACTCACCGTCAACACGATGGATTTCTTCGCCGCTTTCTTCACCAAAATACCGGCTTCCAACGACTGTTCCAGCACGGTGCCCTTGGCTTCGTCACTAAACTGCTCTTTCGGCGTTTCAAACGTGAAATAGGTCATATATTCGGTGTTTTGTGAAATGTCATCCAACGTCTTCCCGACAAAATTCGGCACCGCAATTTGCGAACCTTGACTGTTGCTACCACCGCCGATAGCATTCTTGATGCCGATACCCACAAACACAGCCGCCACAATTAAGAATGCCGCCGCTACCGCACACAGCACCGGAATAATCGGGAACGGTTTTTTGCCTTCGTCTTCCTCGTCCGTATGGACCGCTTCTCCGGCGGTATCTGCTTCTCCCTTCACGCGGGAAATGGTTTCCATATACCGCGTGGGACTCTCATCCACAAAATATTTGTATTCAAAATGGATACTGGGGTTTTTCTTGAATTCATCAATATCGTACAGCATCTCCGCCGCCGACTGATACCGTTTAGACGGGTCTTTCTGCATCGCCTTGACAGTGATGTCTTCCAACCCCTCGGGAATCGACGGATTGACCTGACGCGGCGGTTTCGCCTCGGACTGCAACTGCATAATGGCTACCGACACCGCACTGTCCGCCTCAAACGGCAGTTTGCCGGCCAGCATTTCATACAACATTACCCCGACCGAATAGATGTCGGCTTTTTCGTCGGTAATTTCGCCGCGTGCCTGCTCCGGACTGATATAATGCACCGAGCCGATGGCTTTATCGGTAGAACGCGTGGTGCGAATATCCTGACGCGAGAACCGTGCGATACCGAAGTCGGTCACCTTGATGGTGCCGTCCGGTAACAACATAATGTTTTGCGGCTTGATGTCGCGATGCACAATCCCTTTATCGTGTGCGTGTTGCAACGCACGCAGAATTTGTACCGTGAAATGCACGGCCTCTTTCCACTTAAACTCTTCCTGTTGGTCGATATATTCTTTCAGTGTGATGCCATCGATGTACTCCATCACGATGTACTGCATCTTATCGCCGAAACTGACATCGTACACCTTGACGATGTTCGGATGCGACAAAATGGCAATGGCTTTGGACTCATTCTTGAACCGACGGGTAAATTCGTCGTTCGCCAAGTATTCCTCTTTGAGAATTTTGACAGCAACGACGCGGTCATCAATGTTGTCGTACGCCTTATAGACGTATGCCATACCGCCAACGCCGATAATCTCTTTGATTTCATAACGACCGTCCAGCCGTTTGCCCATATATTTATCCATAATAAACCTCCTGCAACCTGACTGTGCTACTTAGTTCTTGGTAACGGCAACCACCGTGATATTATCGCTACCGCCGGCCAGATTGGCGGTGGTAATCAACTTCATCGGAATGTCTGGAAACGCAAAAGTGCGGACCAACGATTGTATCATTTCAGGCGGCACCAGATTGGACAAACCATCAGTGCAAATCAGCAGCGTGGCGTTGTCGGGAAAGGCAACCCGCGTAAAGGCACATTCCAACTCCGGTTCCACACCCAAGGCGCGTGTGAGGAAATGCTTTTGCGGATGTGACTTGGCTTCCTCCGGCGTGATTTGGCCTTTGTCCACCATATCTTGTACCACCGAGTGGTCACGCGTCACCTGCGTAATATCGCGCGGTGTAATGATATAAGCACGGCTATCGCCGACGTGGGCAATGTATACCGCTTCCGGTGTCGCAATCGCCACCACGGCAGTGGTACCCATACCAAATAGGTCGGCATCGTCCCGTGCCGCGCGAAACACCTCACCGTTCGCCTCATGTAACGAGTTCTCCAACAGTTCACGCACCGCTTCCGGTGTCGCGTGTTCACGGTAATCTTCCACCAATCGGTCGGCGATACACCGCATCGCGATGGAACTGGCAATGTTGCCGCCGTTGGCGCCTCCCATGCCGTCACACACCACAGCAAACGCGGTCGTTTCCGTCAGCATACCGCATAAATAGGCATCTTGATTGCTGGTACGCACGCGTCCCGGATGTGATGCTCCCAATGTTCGCATTAAATAATGTCCTCCCCTCGTTCCTGCCGACGCAGTTGTCCGCAGGAGGCGCTGATATCGGCGCCCAAAGTACGTCTGACAGTGACGGTTAATCCTTGTTGTTCCAGTAGTTGTTGAAACCGCTTTAAGCGCGCTTGTGAGCTGCGCCGGTGGGTTTTTCCGGGCACTTCATTCGCCGGAATCAAGTTCACGTGACACAGCATTCCTTTTAGGCGCGAAGCCAATTCTGCGGCACACGCGTCGCTATCGTTGACACCGTGAATCATCGCGTATTCAAATGAAATGCGACGACCGGTCACACCAATATATTCTCGACATGCCTTCAGCAATTCCTCAATGGGATATTTGCGGTTAATCGGCATGAATTGCGAGCGAATTTGATTGTTCGGTGCATGTAACGACACCGATAAGGTAATGGGTAACTTTTCTTCCATTAAGCGGTAGATGCCATCCACCATACCACAAGTGGACAGCGAGATGTGCCGCATCCCGATGTGCACACCATCCGGTCGAGAAAGCGCTTTCAAAAACGTGAGCACCTGTTCATAGTTATCCAGCGGCTCGCCCATACCCATCAGCACGATGGAAGACACACGCACGCCGCGGTCACGTTGGGCGGTTTCAATTTGAGCAAGCATTTCCGCCGCAGATAAGTTGCGCAATAATCCGCCCATACCGGTCGCACAAAAGGTACACCCCATACGGCATCCCACTTGTGTCGACAAGCACTGTGACCAACCGTGATGATAACTCATCAAAACCGATTCCACGGTTTCACCGTCCGACAAGCCGAACAAATACTTAACCGTTTCATCCAGCTTCGAATCCAGCCGACGCAAAATCGTCACACCGGGAATCACAAACTGTTCTGCCAGCTGCTGACGCAGTGTTAATGGCAGATTGGTCATTTCGGCAAACGAGGCACACCCGTTATCCAACCACTGCCGTATCTGCCGGCAGCGAAACGCCGGTAATCCCAACGCCGTTAAGCGTTCGTTCAGTTGTTCGTCTGTCAACGAGCGAATATCCTCCGGCATTGGCTTGGCACCTCATTTTTTACAAAATCCGGCAATAAAGAACCCATCGGTTCCGTGTATGGTCGGGAACAACGTCAATGTATGTGACGGTTCGACACCTGCCGCCGCAAAGCACGCATCCAATGGCAAGCGACGCGGTTCGAACTCCGGATGCTCCGCCAAAAACCGTGTAGCAATGTCTTCGTTTTCCGCCGGATTGAGAGTGCAAGTCGAATACTGCAACACGCCACCCGACCGCACCATCTCCGCACTGCGTTCCAATATCCGATACTGTAATTCCGGCAAATCATCCATCTCGGACAACGCCTTATATCGGATTTCCGGCTTGCGGCGTATGACGCCCAAACCGGAACACGGCACATCGCACAGCACGCGGTCAAACGCACCCCGCAACGGTGCCGGACAAGGTTGAGACGCATCGCGCACCGCCGTCGATATCATGGTAATTCCCAGTTCTGCGGCACGGCGTTCGATGGTTTCGCACTTGGCAGGATAAATATCACACGACAGTACCCGACCGCGGTTTTGCATTCCCTGCGCAACGGTAAAACTCTTACCGCCCGGTGCGGCACACACATCAGCAACTGCCTCGCCGGCGACGGCACCGAAGGCGAAACACGCCCATTGTGAAGCCTTATCCTGATAATAATAGCATTTTTTCTCGTCGGTTGCAAGATGATTTAGTAAATATCCGTTATTTAACTCCAAACAATGTGGCAAATCGTCGCAAATACGCGGCGTTTCGCCCAATTCTGTCAACCGCGCGGCGAATTTCTCGTCGGTGGTTACCAAGGTGTTAACACGCAAAAAGGTAGGCGCCGTTTCATTGATACCGGCAACCAATGCCTCGGCAACGGTATCACCATAGGCACGACGCCAAAACGCCACCAATTCCGTCGGGCAAGAGTGGCGAATCGACAACCCTTCGTCACCCTCCGGCAACTGTTCCAACCAGTGTGCGCGTTTCCGCAGCAAACCGCGCAACACACCGTTGACAAAACCGGATGCGTGTCCTTGTTTCAACTGCTTGACACCCTTCACCGCTTCGTTGACGGCGGCAGATTCCGGTATTTTATCCAGATACATCAGTTGGTACAACGCGACACGCAAGGTTTCCAACACGATGGGGTGCAGTTTATGCAACGGCTGTGAGGATGCTTGTTTCAAAACATAGTCCAGTGTGAGACGCCGTTCAATCACACCGTAAAACAACCGCGACGCCAATAAACGGTCGGCTTCGGACAACGACGCGGTTTGCAACACACGGTCCAGAACCTGTTGTGAATATCCCTGACGTCGGTGCACATCCGTTAAAGCCTGC
>JAZSOY010000037.1:0-5437 GCA_045537155.1 Acutalibacteraceae bacterium | reverse complement strand
GGAAGAATCGCTCGATCATAAGATCGAAAACTACGAAGCCAAAGAAGAAGCGATCGCCAAGAAACAAAAGGAGATCGATTCTCGTTTGCAGGATGTGGAAGATATCAAACGCAGTCAGTTTGATATGTTGGAACGCATTTCCGGCTTTACGGTAGAGCAGGCAAAAGACTATTTGCTGCGCAGTTTGTCGGAAGAGTTGACGCACGAAAAAGCGTTGAAAATCAATGAATACGAAACGCAACTCAAGGAAGAGGCAGACCAGCGTGCGCGCGATTTGATTTCGCATGCCATTCAGCGTGTGGCGGCAGACCAAGTATCGGAAACAACGGTATCGGTGGTTCCGTTGCCTAACGATGAAATGAAAGGTCGCATCATCGGCCGTGAGGGCCGCAATATCCGTATGATTGAAACGCTGACCGGTGTAGATTTGATTATTGATGATACACCGGAGGCCATTACGTTGTCGGGCTTTGACCCGGTGCGCCGCGAAATTGCGCGCATCGCCTTGGAACGTTTGATTACGGACGGTCGTATTCATCCGGCGCGCATTGAGGAAATGGTGGAAAAAGCGCGTCGCGAAGTGGAGACAACCATCAAAGCTGAAGGCGAACGTGCCATTCTGGAAACCGGTTTGCGCGGAATCCATCCCGAAGTGGTGCGCTTGCTCGGTCGGTTGCGTTATCGTACTAGTTACGGTCAAAACGTGCTGAACCACTCGATGGAAGTGGCCTTCTTGGCCGGTATTATGGCGAGCGAGTTGGGCATCGACCCCGAGATTGCCCGTCGTGCCGGCTTGTTACACGATATCGGTAAATCGGTAGACCACGAAATTGAAGGTTCGCACATCGAAATCGGTGTCGATATTGCCCGCAAGTATAAGGAAAGCGAAGCCGTTGTACACGCCATCCATGCGCATCACGGTGATGTTGAAGCGACCACCATCGTAGCGTGCTTGGTGCAGGCGGCGGACGCTATTTCTGCGGCGCGTCCGGGTGCTCGTCGTGAGAACTTGGAAAACTATATTAAACGGTTGGAGAAACTGGAGGAAGTTGCCAACGAGTTTGACGGCGTAGAACGTTCGTTTGCCATTCAGGCAGGCCGTGAAATTCGGATTTTGGTGCGTCCCGAAGTGGTGACGGACGATAAAATGGCGTTGTTGGCACGGGATATTGCAAAAAAGATTGAGGATAATCTGGATTATCCGGGCCAAATCAAAGTCAATCTCATCCGCGAAAACCGCGCGGTCGATTACGCAAAATAATTACAGCACACGGTGTCCCGTAAGGGACACCGTTTCTACTAATCCCCCAGATGCTCGGAATAGAAAGGGTCAACGGTATGAATATCTTATGTGTGGGTGATGTGGTTGGTTCGGCAGGTTGCCGTCAGTTGGAAAAGGTGCTGCCTGCGGTTAAACGCCAATACGCCGTGGATGTGTGCATCGTTAACGGCGAAAATTCCGCCGACGGTAACGGCATTTTGCCATCGTCGGCCACGGCTTTGTTTCAATTCGGCGCCGACGTGGTGACTACCGGCAACCACGTATTTCACCGCCGTGAAATTTATGAGGTATTAGACTGCCGGAACGGTGTATTGCGTCCGGCGAATTATCCGGCATCGGCACCGGGATGCGGCGTATTTGTGGTGGATAAAGGTCGTTATCAGGTGGCAATTCTCAACGTGATGGGACAAGTGTATATGGATAGTGTGGCGTGTCCGTTTGAAACGCTGGATACCTTACTGAACGACGCGGAATTGCCGCGATGCCGCATTGTGGATTTCCACGCTGAGGCGACAGCGGAGAAAAAAGCGTTGGCGTATTATCTGGACGGACGCGTGACGGCGGTGGTCGGTACGCATACCCACGTGCAAACCGCGGATGAGCAGATTTTACCGAATGGTACCGGCTATATCTCGGACATCGGTATGACCGGCCCGACACAATCCGTACTGGGAATTCGTCCCGAATTGGCCATTGCAAAAATGCGCACGAAAATGCCGGTACGGTTTGCGGTGGCCGAGGGTGTTTGTCATATGGACGCCGTACTGCTGTCGGTTGACCCGATAACCGGCAAAACGCAAGGGATTGAGCGATTGAGCATTGTGTAAAACCCCTTGCGTTTTGGCGTGAAAAATGGTACACTAAAAAAGCGAGTATGTTTATATGCCTTTCGGTAACACTAATTGCCGGAGGCGATACGCGATGGCAAACGAATCCCAAAAAGATAACACGCAAGAGGACAAGCGTTCTGCGCAACGATTGCAACAAGACCTAAAAGACGTGGTGGAAAACGGTTCCGTCACGACGAATGATGGCCGCCATACGATTCATTGTTTGACGATTATCGGACAGATAGAGGGGCATTATGCCTTGTCCGGTGAGAACAAAACCACCAAATATGAGCACGTGTTGCCGCAGTTGGTGGCGATTGAAGAAAGTCAGGATATTCAAGGGTTATTGGTGTTGCTCAACACGGTCGGTGGTGATATTGAAGCCGGCTTGGCCTTGGCAGAGATGATTGCCGGTATGCGGAAACCGACTGTGTCGTTGGTGTTGGGCGGCGGTCATTCTATCGGCGTACCGTTGGCGGTGTCTGCCAAGCGCTCGTTTATTGCACCGTCTGCTACGATGACCATTCATCCGGTGCGTATTAACGGCTTGGTTTTGGGCGTGCCGCAGGCGTTTTTGCACTTTCAACGGATGCAGGAACGTATCATACGTTTTGTGACGGAGCATTCGCATATCTCGCACGATACGTTCACCAAATTGTGTATGAATACCGACGAAATGGCGACCGATATGGGAAGTGTTTTAGATGGACAAACCGCCACGGATGTCGGTTTGATTGATGAATTGGGTTCATTGTCCGATGCGTTGAGTGCCTTGCATGGGATGATTGACACCAACCAGTAAGAATGCCGCACAGCGGCATACATAGAGGAGGGCACAGCGTGGCTCAAAAGAAGCGGAAATCGACCAAATCCAACACGTCTACCAAGAAAAAAACACGCGGCAAAAAGGCAGCCGCGGCTGCAGAAAATGCACAGAGACAAGCACGCGCAGTATTGTTGTTTGCCGGTGCTGTTCTGATGATGTGTTTGGCTATCATCCCCGGGGCCAGTCTGTGGGGATGGTTACATACGGTGATATTGGGATTGTTCGGGTGGTGCGCCTATGTGATACCGCCGGTGTTAGTGTATGTGGCGGTGCTGTTGGCGTTGGAGCGTCCGATAAACAGTTTTCGCGCGCGGCCGTGGCACTTTGTCGTGCTGCTATTGATGTTCGGCGCGATTGTTCAGATTTTTCGTCAAGATACGGTGGAACTGCCGTTTACGGCAGCCGTACAAGAGGCATACCGTGACGGTGGGATGAATCTGGGTACCGGCGCTGTGGGCACGTTGTTTGGCTATGTTTTTGAATATTTGTTTACCGATACCGGTGCAAAAATCATTGTGTTATTGTTGCTGTTTGTGTTTTTCATGTTGGTGACCGGCACATCGGTGGTGACCTTCTTGAAAGCTCTCTGGAAACCGGTAGCTAAGACCAAAGAAACGTTGGAAACCGTGATGGAAACGGGTATGGAACATCGTCAAGAGAGTAAAGAGGCACGGAAGATTCACGTGGAATTGGACGATGAGCCGCCGATGCCGGAAGAACCGACAATTGAAAAAACCGATAAACGCGCGGCGTTGGCGAAAGCAGCGGCGGAAGTTGCTGTGTGTGACGAAGCGCCGTTTATTGAGGGTGAGGCGCCGGTCCAAGAAGTGGTTGTACCGCCGGAGCAGGAAGTGGAACCCGACGAGGATTCGTTGGAAAATACGCCCGATGAACAAACCGAAAAGAAGACAGATGAATACCGTTTTCCGCCATTGTCGCTACTCAATGAATCGAAATCCAGTGACGATGCGGCGGCGGCACGTGAGCAGAATTCTACGGCGGAGTTGTTAACGCAGACATTAAAAGAATTTGGTGTCAGTGCGAAGGTGTTGGACGTGTCACGTGGACCGACGGTGACGCGTTACGAATTGCAGCCCAGTGCCGGCGTTAAAATCAGCCGTATTACCGGGTTGGCGGATGATATTGCGTTACGATTGGCTACTACGGGTGTGCGTATTGAAGCCCCCATTCCCAACAAGGCGGCGGTTGGTATTGAGGTACCGAACCGTGTTTCCGGTTCGGTTTGTTTGCGTGACCTTATCGGTTCCCGTGAGTTTGGAGAAGCAAAGAGCAAGTTGACGGTGGCACTTGGCAAGGACATCGCCGGTAAAATTGTGCTGGCTGACTTGGCAAAAATGCCGCACTTGCTGATTGCCGGCTCCACCGGTTCCGGTAAATCGGTGTGTACCAACTCAATGATTCAAAGCATTTTGTTCCGTGCACGGCCGGATGAAGTGAAGTTGTTGCTGATTGACCCCAAGCAGGTAGAATTCGGCATTTACAACGGTATTCCGCATTTGTTGGTGCCGGTCGTGACCGAACCGCGTAAAGCGGCCGGTGCGCTCGGTTGGGCGGTTAACGAGATGTTGCGGCGGTATAAGATGTTCTCGGAGAATAACGTCCGCGATATCGATTCGTATAATGAGGCCGTTAAAGAGGACGATACGCGCGAACGATTGCCGCGTGTGCTGATTGTGATTGACGAATTGGCCGACTTGATGATGGTGGCTGCCAACGAGGTGGAAAGCAATATCTGTCGGTTGGCGCAGATGGCGCGTGCCGCCGGTATGCATTTGGTAATTGCGACACAGCGACCGTCGGTGGATGTCATTACCGGCTTGATTAAAGCCAATATTCCCTCGCGACTGGCGTTGACGGTGGCATCTGCTGTGGACTCCCGTACGATTTTGGATTCCGGCGGTGCGGAAAAATTACTGGGTAAGGGCGATATGCTGTTTATGCCCGTTGGTTTTGCCAAGCCTATGCGTGTGCAGGGCTGTTTCGTTGGCAACCGTGAGGTTGAGGCGGTCGTGGAGTTCTTGAAATCCAACGCATCGCATCAGTACGACGAATCCGTGGAGCAGGAGATCATCCGTTTGGCGCAAACTGCCGAGAAATCCAGCAGCCGTGCCGACAGTGACGATGACGACGGGGATGTCGGTGGCGGTGATGAGATGCTGCCGCAGGCGATCGAGGTCGTTGTCGAGGCGGGAATGGCCTCTACCTCATTGCTGCAGCGTAAGCTGCGCTTGGGCTATGCCCGTGCCGGTCGTATTATTGACGAAATGGAGACACGGGGTATCATTGGTCCTCACGAAGGCAGTAAGCCTCGGCAGGTGCTGATCACACGTCAGCAATGGCTGGAAATGAATATGACTCGTGCGGATGACGAAGACTGATGACGCATATAATGGAACAAGGACGGATTCGGATCATTATTCGTCGGGTACTGGTTATTCTGCTTTCGATTTTGTTAATCGGAAGTGCGTTGATCACACT
>JAZSOY010000161.1:0-4297 GCA_045537155.1 Acutalibacteraceae bacterium | reverse complement strand
TAGTCAACTCCTTGGCTCACAGAACGCCATGGCTACGATCCGTCTTCCACTAGGTTAAAACGTGGATTGTTTTGAAGATGAAATGGCTCGCTACGTCGGTATTTCCGGCGCGGCGGCTTTGTCCTCCGGTACGGCAGCGTTGCACTTGGCAACCAAATTGGCACAAGTCAAACCGGGGGATATTGTTTTTTGTTCGGATTTCACCTTTGCGGCCACCGTTAATCCGGTGAGCTATGAAAACGGCAAACAAGTGTTTATCGATAGCGAGCGCGATACGTGGAATATGGACCCGGCAGCATTGCGTATGGCGTTTAAGAAATATCCGGAGTGCAAATGTGTTGTGTTGGTGCACTTGTACGGCACGCCCGCTAAATTGGATGAGATTTGTGCCATTTGTGAAGAACACGGTGCCGTATTGATTGAAGATGCCGCGGAGAGCCTGAGCGCCACCTATCACGGCAAAATGACCGGTACCTTCGGCAAATACAATGCCATTAGTTTTAACGGCAATAAAATCATCACGACGTCCGGTGGCGGTATGTTGCTCAGTAATGATACGGAGGCCTTGGGCAAAGCTCGTTTTTGGGCCACGCAATCGCGTGACCCGGCGCCGTGGTATCAGCACAGCGAAATTGGCTATAACTATCGGATGAGCAACGTGGTTGCCGGTATCGGCCGCGGTCAATTGTTGCATTTGGAAGAACATCGCGCACTGAAGGAAAAAATTTACAATCGGTATAAATCCGCTTTTCGCGGTTTACCGGTGTCTATGAATCCTTATGAAGAAAACACGCGGCCGAATTTTTGGTTAAGTTGTTTAACGGTGGATGCCGGTTGCGATGTTACACCCGCACAATTGTTGGCTGCATTGGATGCTGAAAATATTGAAGGCCGTCCGATTTGGAAGCCGATGCATATGCAACCGGTCTTTGCCGGACATGATTACATTACGGTCGGGGATAGCGTTTCCGAAGATATTTTTGCACGCGGCATTTGCTTGCCCAGCGACATCAAAATGACCGAGGAAGACCAGGACCGCGTCATTGATGTTATCCAACGATTGTTTCGATAAATGGAATAACGATGATTTGTTCACCGGCATTTTTGTGCCGGAATTGCAGAGTACCCCCTCCGTATGGGGGGAGTGTTTGGGGAAGGAGCGGTTATGATGTACTTGTTGTGTTTTGCCGCATCGGTATGGTTAGCATATTTGGCGAATAAAGCGAGCGATAGACGCCGTTTTTGGGCCTTTTCAGCCGCCTCTATCGCTGTCGTCGTATTGTTAGCAGGACTGCGCGATTTCAGCATCGGTATTGATACAATGGGATACTTAACCAAGCCGGAATTTTGGAAGGGTGCCATTCAGGCGGATTCGCTTTTTGATTATTTTAGAACGTATTTCAAATATGAATCTCAAGAACCGCTCTTTGCCGTAATTATCGGATTAATTGCAAGAATTACCGGGAATTTTCGGGTTTTCCTTTTTTTTGCACACACACTGATTATCAGCGGTTTTTATGTTGGCGCTGTCCGGTTGAAAAAATATATCGACCCCGCTTTAGTAATGGCGTTGTTCTATTTGTTTTTCTTCAATCATTCTTTGAATGGGATTCGCCAATATATGGCAATGGCCATGATTTTTGTTGTGCTTAAAGATGTTCTGGACCGCAAATATGTTCGTTTTATAATCGTTGTTGTGATTGCTGCCGCTATTCATGCTACGTCGTTTATTGGTATTGGTTTTGTTTTGGTACATTGGATTCTGTACGGCAACTATGAAATCGGTGGCTTTAAGTTTACTGAACGTACTTTGATAGAAAAAACCTCACCGCCTATGTGGACAAGGATTGCCTTTATCGCAAGTTCCCTCACACTGTTGGTAATCGTGTTTGTGCCGACTTGTAAGTTTTTGATAAATATGGGTGTCTTGAATGAGAAATACAACTTTTTCTTGACCGGTAAAAACATTTCTTACGCAGGCATTGTCATTGCACTTTTATTGATAGAACTGGGTGCTGTTTTCTTGTTTCAAAAACAAATGCGAGAAAATAACGATACCTTCCATTTCTTCCTCACATGCTCCATTATTTACTTGATTTTCGAGCAATTAACGGGATATGTTGGCTTTGGAAGACGCATCGCGTTGCACTTCGCTTTTGCAAATGTCGTCACGATTTCTATGCTAGTGGAAAGCTTTAAGGCATATGAGAATAAGAAAATCGTCAAATACGCCAAACTGATAATTGTTCTTTTTGGAATCGCTTATTGGCTGTATTTTTACGCTTTCAGGAATGCCAGTGAGACCGTACCGTATCTCTTAGGTGTTTTCAAATAACTTTGGGAGGCGCAATTTTGGATAACGAAATAATGGTAAGTATTATCTGTAATGTGTTTAATCACGGTGAATATCTTCGTGATGCCTTACAAGGTTTCGTCATACAAAAAACCGATTTCCCTTTTGAAGTTTTAATTCACGATGATGCATCAACCGATAATAGCGCGGATATTATCCGTGAGTATGAGGACAAGTATCCGGAGCTTATCAAGCCTATCTACCAAACAGAAAACCAATATTCTAAGGGCGTTAAATTCACCAGAAAATTTCAACTCCCCCGTGCAAAAGGAAAATATGTTGCCTTTTGTGAGGGCGATGATTATTGGATAAACCCTCTCAAACTTCAAAAACAGGTCGATTATTTGGAGGCAAATCCGGATTGTTCCTTGTGCTGTACCTCAACCATCTGGTTGGATATGCGTACCGGTAAGCAGTTGGATAAATGCAGAACCGAATTTGACAAAGATATCTCCCTTGAGGAAATCATTGAGGAAAAGAAAGGGAGAATTTTTCAATTTGGCTCTATTTTGATTCGTAAAAAAGTATACGAAGCTATACCGAATTGGAAAGATGCGTTTCCGGTAGGGGATACACCGATTGCGATGGCGGCAGCGGTAGCTGGTCGTGTCCACATGTTGAGTGATGTCACAACGGTGTATCGGAATCATGCTAAAGGTTCGTGGACCGCTCAGCTGGACAGCAACACACAGCACAAAATAAAAATCCTAAATCGTATGATTTGCGGATTTGAGGAATTTAACAAGGCAACCGAATTTCAATATAACGACATCATTGCTAAGAGGATATGTATGACCAAGTATAATATTGCGGTTATGAGTCGTGATTGCCAGGCGCTGAAATCACCGGAATTACGCGCCGTCTATCTCTCAAAAAGTGTTTCCAGAAGAATGTGGGACTTGTTCAAATGTAAATTTCCAAAGCTGTATCGACGGATAGCCGCGTTGATGCAACATTAACCATTGTCAAAGAAAAGAGAATCGTTATGCCGAAGATTAGTGTAATAATACCCGTCTATAATGTTTCTGCATTCCTGCCGGCTTGTCTTGACTCAATGAGTATGCAGACCTTTCAGGATTTTGAATTGCTTTTGATTGATGATGGTTCCACGGACAACAGCGGAAGCTTGTGCGATGAATACGCAAAGAGCCATGCTTATACCAAGGTCATTCATCAACAAAATGCAGGATTATCCGCTGCCAGAAATCGTGGTGTGCAGGAATCAACAGGGGAATATGTGACTTTTATCGATTCCGATGATTTTGTTTCCCCTGATTATTTAGAATATTTATATGACCTATTGCAAAAACACAACGCCTCGGTATCGGTGGCAAATCTTTTGTTGTTTAATGATGAAAAAGAAATCAACGCTACCGACCACGTGGGTGCCGATTGCGTTTTATCGCCCTCGGAGGCGTTGGAAAAAATTTGTTACAACAAAATCAGCATTTGCGCCTGTGGCAAACTATATCAACGCCATCTGGCGGAGCAATTTCCTTATCCTGTTGGACAACTATATGAGGACACCGCCACCACGTATAAACTGATTGGCGCCGCCGATTCGATTGCTTTCGGTAATCGTTATATTTATTTTTGGCGGCAGCGTAAAGGCAGTATTACTCACGATGCGATTGATGAAAGGCACCTTTTTGGCATCACCGCCGCGAAAGAACAGTTGAGCTATATGGAGCAACACTATCCGGAGGTGGTTCCTGCGGCTACGGCTAGGTGCGTTATGAAGATTGTCGATTTGGCGTATCGTTTAGTGATAGGAAAACACAACGATGTGTTGTTTCGAGAAATCCGCCAAGAACTTGCTCCCTTTGTGAAACCACTTTTGAAAGATAAAAAAGCGGGCAAATCCCTTAAAGCACGGGCAGTTGCCTTACAATGTGGATATTTGCCTTTTTGCGTTTTTTCGTATGCTTATTTTGTTGCCAAGAA
>JAZSOY010000073.1:0-31131 GCA_045537155.1 Acutalibacteraceae bacterium | reverse complement strand
GTTCACGCCCAATGGACGGTGTCGGCTTGATAGCCGCACGTAGGAAAACCGGCATACCGGTACTAATACCGCCCAAAACGCCGCCGTGATTGTTGGTGTGCGTACGCACCTCGCCGTCCTTGATATAATAGGTGTCGTTGTTTTGCGAACCGCGCATAGCGGCAGCCGCAAATCCGTTTCCGAATTCCACGCCGCGCACCGCCGGAATACCAAACACCGCCTGCGCCAATCGATTTTCCAACCCGTCAAACATCGGGTCGCCGATACCGGCAGGCAGTCCGACCACCGCACACTCCACAACACCGCCGACCGAATCCCCCTCGGCACGCACCGCATCAATCGTGGCTAACATCGCCGCACGTGCCGCCTCGTCGCACACCGGAAACGTATCGTCGGTAAAATCCGCCGCCGATACCGTTACGGGGTCGAACGGCTTATCCACAATGCCGCCGACGGCGGCTATGTGCGCGCCAATTGTCACACCCTTGGTGGCAAGATACTGCAAACACAACCCACCGGCGATACACAGCGGTGCCGTCAGCCGTCCGGAAAAATGTCCGCCACCGCGTGCGTCTTGTGCACCGCCGTAACGCACATCCGCCGGATAATCGGCGTGCGAGGGGCGCGGTACATCTATCAATTGTTGATAGTCCCCTGACTTGATGTTGGTATTGCGTATCAGCGCGCAAATCGGCGCGCCGCACGTCACATCCTCCACCAGACCACTGACAAACTCCACCGTATCCGCCTCTTTGCGCGGCGTAGAAAATGCCGCTTGCCCCGGTGCACGCCGCGCCATAAACGCGTCCAGTGCCGCACGGTCAACACGGAATCCGGCAGGGAATCCGTCAATCACGACGCCGATGGCTTCGCCGTGAGATTGCCCGAAAATACTGATGGTTAATTTTCGCCCGAATACGGAGGACATACTCTCATCCCTCTTTCCGCAAACTCGTTAAAGAAACTCGGATAGGATTTTCGCACCGCTTCGGCCCCGCGAATCTCCACCGGCTCTTCACACAAACACGCGGCAACCGCCGCCGCCATCGCAATGCGATGGTCATTATACGTATCTACCACACCGCCGCGCAACTGACCGGTACCGTCAATCAGCAAGGCATCATCCGTCATCGTTACCTTGCCGCCAAGCGCGGTTAACATGGCACAAACACTACATAAACGGTCGCTTTCTTTCAAGCGTAACCGCCGCGCATTGCCAATCACACTGCGCCCCGGCGCGGCAGCGGCAAGCACCGCCAGCACCGGTACCAAGTCGGGAATATCAGCCACATCCACCGTCAGAGGCCGGGTCGGCACACCACTGACACGCCAGTTGTCTGCCTCGACAGACACCGACACGCCGGCGCTTTGCAATAAGCCGACAATCGCGCGGTCACCCTGCAACGATGTGGCAGACAACCCTTGTACCGTTAATGCCGCTTGCGGCGTCAGCGCACCGGCCACCAACCAAAACGCCCCATTCGACCAATCCCCCTCGGCGGCCAACACCGTCGGAGAACGATAGGCGGCGCCATCCGGTATACGATACACATTACCGTCTACGGCGATATCCACACCGAACTGCCGCATCGCGGCAATCGTCAAATCAATATACGGACGCGATTCTACCTTACCGGTCACAACCACTTTCCCGCCACCCAGCAAGGGCATCGCCATCAGCAATCCGCTGATAAACTGCGAACTCACGCTACCGTCTATGTCCCATTGTCGACCACACAGCGTTCCCTCGACCGATAAGGGAAATGTTCCTTGCGGCGACAATCGGCATCCGTTTTCACATAACAATTCGTATAGCGGTGACAACGGCCGTTCTGCCAGTCGTCCCCGACCGGTAAACCGTGCACCGCCGAGCGCTGCCGCTATCGGCAACAAAAACCGCAACGTGGAACCGCTTTCTCCGCAGTCCAGCAACGCATCGGTGCGTACCGTCGACAACGGCGTCACCATTATACGGTCACCGGTGCACCTCACGGTGGCACCAAGCGCCTCTAAGCACGCCGCCGTTGCCTCGATATCTTGTGACAGGGTGGTGTGCGTTAATGTCACCTCGCGGTCTCCCAACGCGGCACAAATCAGCAACCGGTGCAAAATTGATTTGGAGGCCGGTGCCGTTGCAACGCCGGTCAACCGTTGGCCGCTTACTGTCACCGTCATAGCGTCAACCCCATCTCCAAATACTGCCGCAACTGTGTCACGGGAATCGGCTCAATGCGCCCCTCGCCCAGTTGCGGTACCACAATCAAACCCAACCTATCGTTGGCGCGCTTTTTATCCGCCAAGGCCGCTTGATACAACTCTTCGGCCGAAAACTCGCACGCAATCGGCAGGTGACGGTCGGTCAGCAACGCATTTAACCGCTGACAATCTGCCTGGGCCATCGTCCCCATCCGCATCATCGCACGCGCTACCACTGCCATACCAATGGCGACCGCACTGCCGTGCGATACCGAAAAACTACTGCATTTCTCCACAGCGTGTCCGATGGTGTGCCCGAAATTCAGCAACTGCCGTTCGCCGTGGTCGTGTTCATCCGCCTCCACCACATCACGCTTGATACTCACACAGCGTTCAATGATGTCCGCATCGGTGACGGTTTCGTTTTCCAAGGCCGAAAACAGTGTCCGGTCACGAATCGCACCGTATTTGATAACCTCTGCCATACCGTCGGCATACACCGCCGGCGGCAACGACTGCAGCAACAACGGGTCACATAATACCAACCACGGTTGATAAAAAGCACCCACCAGATTTTTACCTTCCGGCAAATTAAGGGCTGTTTTTCCGCCCACCGAAGAATCCACACACGCTAACAAGGTGGTCGGCACCTGTATGAAGGCAATACCACGCAGGTACGACGCTGCACAAAATCCGCCCAAGTCCCCGACAACACCGCCGCCGAGAGCGACCAATGCATCACTGCGTGTAAACCCTTTTTGCGCCAAGAAAGAAACGACTTGGGCATAGGTGTCGATGCTTTTAGAGCCCTCCCCCACGGGCACTGCAAACGGTTCTACCTCAAACCCGGCATCACGCAACAACTGCATTGCCGTTTGCAGATACAGCGCTCCCACCGTGTGGTCGGTTAGCAGTAGCACCTTTTTACCGGACAACACCTCGGCACAATAGCTGCCCAGTTGCGCCAGCAATCCGTTTTGGATGTGAATGGTATAGTGCCGTGAAGCCGCTACCTCAATGCGTTTCGTTTGCAAAGTCAATTCGTTCCTTTCGTTCACTGCCGTCGCGGAGCAATGCGCGCAACGTGTCCTCGTCACGCTGCTCCAACGCCTCTCGATACTCTGACAGCGATGCCATCAGCGTGTCGATTTCCTCCAGCAGATTATCGCGATTGTCCAAAAACAATTCCGTCCACATCACTTCGTTCAGCCTGGCTACACGCGTCAAATCGCGGTAACTACCGGCCGAGAATCCTCGATGTACCTGAGCGCGTGGACTTTTCACATACGCGTTGGATACCACGTGTGCTAACTGCGAGGTGAACGCAATCACCTCGTCGTGTTGTTCCGGAGTGGTCACCGTCACCGAACCAAACCCGATGGATTTCAATACCATCGTCACGCGTTCCAGCAACGCAATATCCTGCGTGTCCTGCGGCGTTAAAATCATCGACTCACCGTTGAATAACGTCGCCGTCGCATATTTCAGCCCGGAACGGTGCAACCCTGCCATCGGGTGCCCCCCGATGAAGGTAAATCCATTTTCCGTCGCGGCTTTCAAACACGGTTGACAAATGCGACGCTTGACACCGCCGCAATCAATTACCACGGCACCGTTCCCAAACGCCGCCGCGTGTTGTTGCACAAAATCCACCGTAGCGGCTGGATATACGGCTAAAAACACCAACTCACACGTTGATAAATTGTCGGTAGTCAGCGCACCGTCAATACAGCCGCTGAGTTCCGCGTATTGTTGCACGGATGCGACACAATCGCATCCCAACACCCGATGCGGCGTGTAGGCCTTGAACGCCTTGGCAAGCGAACCACCGATAAGTCCCAATCCGACAACCCCGATGGTCATACCGCCAACGCCTCCCGTACGCGCATCACGCCTTGCATCACGTCATCGAATTGCGCCGGTGTAAGCGATTGTGCGCCGTCACAAAGTGCTTTTGCCGGATTGTTATGTACCTCAATCATCAACCCATCTGCGCCGGCAGCCGCGGCAGCTAAAGCCATCGGTTTGACCAACCGGCTGATACCACTGGCGTGGCTGGGGTCAACCACCACCGGTAGGTGCGACAACTCTTTGAGCATCGGCACTGCCGATAAATCCAACGTATTGCGTGTGTAGGTTTCAAAGGTCCGTACACCGCGCTCACACAAAACAATCTGTTCGTTACCGCCGGCCATAATGTACTCGGCGCTCATTAACAACTCTTTGAGCGTGCTGGCCAACCCGCGCTTGAGCAAAATTGGCTTGCGAATACGCCCCAATTCCTTAAGCAATTCAAAATTCTGCATATTCCGTGCCCCCACCTGAATGAGGTCCACTTCTTCAAACAACGGCAGGTGGTTGGCATTCATAATCTCCGTCACAATCGGCATACCCGTTTCCTGCTTGGCAAGTTTCAGCAACTCTAACCCGTCCGCTTGCAACCCCTGAAAATCATACGGCGAGGTGCGCGGTTTGAACGCACCACCGCGCAACAGTGTCGCACCGGCGGCTTTGACTTGTTTGGCCACATCCACAATCTGTTCACGGGATTCCACCGAACAGGGACCGGCAATCGCCACGAAATGACCGCCACCGATTTTCACTCCGCCAACATCCACCACCGTGTCCTCCGGATGGAATTTCCGATTGGCGTTCTTAAACGGTTCGGTAATCCGCATCACATTTTCCACAATTTCCAGATTTTCTAACAATTCCATATCGATGTTGGTGGTATCCCCCACCAATCCCAATATCGTGTTGTAGTCGCCGTTGGAAACATGCACTGTCAACTGTTGTGATTTCAACCACATGATTAAATTATCAATTTGTTCTGACGGAACACCGTGTTTAATCACTGCAATCATTCGAATCTCCTCCTAAAAATCAAAGGGCCTGCAGCTTTCACTGCAGGCCCGTGTTGTAGGGTGATAAAAGGTATGACACCTTATCTTTACCGGCAGCAGAAAGCACTTTTACCATTAAAAAAGTAAAAGAACACATACGCATATTCTGCTGCAAATACTTGGTTGTTCACATTTAACACCTTGAAAAAATAGATTGTTATTACTATAGCACACCCGTGACCACTTGTCAAGCAATAAAATGATTACCACACCGGTGTGACAATCTGATGGTTGCTGTTGTCCGTTACGGAATAGTAGTGACGCAGGATTTTGACATAATCCCAACCCTCTTCGTTGGCATACCCCACGGCACCCATCTGGCTCAAGCCAACACCGTGTCCCCAACCTTGTGTGGTAATAATCACTTCGTCCGTAGCCGCATTATAGGACACACGGAACGCGTGTGAGCGCAGCCCTAAGGCGTTCCGCAGATTGTAACCGGTCAACGGTTTTTTGTTACCGCGGTTGTCCACATAATAGAAGTTGGTCTGGTATACATAGTTCCAAGCGTCACCCTCGCCTTTGGTTCCGTCACCGTCGTAGGTTTCCACACGCAACGGTTCTTCTCCCTCTGCCAATTCAAACTGTTCCTCCGGCATCACATACGTCGGGTGCTTTTTTTGCACATTACTAACAAACCATGCCTTGACTTTGGTGTTGAGTTCCTCGCGCGTCAGCGTCTTGGTGTCGACAAACGAACCACTACCACCGTATTTAGCATAATACAAGGTATCGTCGTATTTGCTGACCACACTATTGGCATACGGCAAGGTGCCGGTCCACACCTTGTTGCTGGATGCCGTGTAACCGCCGGTCGCGGCATAATATACGGTTTGACACAACATTTTTTCAAGTGTGTCCTTTGACAAGTCTAACACCTTTACGCCCAGCACATCCCCAACCGCGTCGTAAATCATCTTATCCCAACGATTGTTCAGGTCCAACGGCTTGCAGTCACAGACATACGGCTTTTGATAGGCCTGATTATACCACAAAATGTAGGTATAGGCCGCCACCGCCTGCGCCTTTTGCGCTTCGGTCGAGGTCACCATCGTGCGGGAACTACCCAACTCGGTTTTGACAACATAGGTTAACGCGCGTTGCAGCTCCTCTTTCGTCTGCGGATACATCACGCCGTTGGCATCCTGCATCTCATCCTTCACGGCGCTGTTGGTGTTTTTCAGCGCAAAATAGTTCATAAACTGATACTCGTCCACGGTTCCCTGCACCGCACCAACCACCGGTCCAATCGGACCGCCGGGCGAATCGGACGGGCGTGTCACCGGCACGCGCGTTGTGGTCGTGGTACTGCCCGACACCGTGGTTTCCCCGACAAGTTCGTCCCCTTCCACGTTGGTCGGAACGGTTGTCGTCGTGCTGACAACCGTGGTCGTGGTCGTTTCTGTCATCGTGGTCGTGGTCGTTTCTGTCGTCGTTGTCACAACGGCGGTCGTTGTCGTGGTGGTCGTTGGGGCAGTGGTCGTTGCCACCGTTGTTCCGGTGGTTTCAACGGTGGTTGTCACCGTCGTTCCCACCGTTTCGGTCGTGGTAGTCGGTGCGGTTTCGGTCGTGGTCATTTCGGTAGTATCCGTCGTTTCCACGCCCTGCAATGCTTGCCATGCAGCAGGCATCAACACCGTACGGTTGGCACGCGCTTTCGTTAAATCGTTTTCGGTGCTTTCGCCGTTACGCGTCCGCCGAGCGGCAACCACCACGCGCGCATTGTCAAAACTATACGCTATCGGCGTTGTCATCAACAGAAAATCGTCACCGGTTTGCACATCCACCGGCGTATCAAATAAAGAGCGACGGCGAAGCTGTCCCACAAAATAGAGAAAATCGTCCTCGGTTTCAAAATCCGAAACCGTGTAATCAAACGCATCGGGCGAAGTATCTCCATCCTGCACCAATACCACGGCAAAAATCTTGTAATCGTTTTCTTGATACAAACTATTGAATTCTATCGTGGAATGTTCTTTTAGGAAGGTGAGTTTGGTATACTCCTGCAATGCGGAAAACATTTGTCCGTTGTCCGGATTGTTGCCGTAAATCACCAACGACCGATTAACCGACTTGGCTGACAGTGTCGTTCCAAAACCGAAGTGCGGCACGCCGTATGTAGACGTTTTTCCGTAAAAATCATTGCCGTTGTAAAAGTTTTCTTCCGGGTCGACCGTTACGGGATAATTGATACCGGTACCCTTTACCGACAACCATCCACGCACATCCTGATTGACACGATACAATGACATAAACTGCGACAAAATTCCATCAGGGTAAACGATGGGTTCGGTTTCCTCCACCTCTTGCTCCTGCATATAGATAGCCCACAGCGAATCAAATTCGCGCTCATTGAGATACGGCACTACAATCTGTCCGTAACACATCAATAGCACCGCCGCAACCAACACCAAAATGCCGGATAACCATACCCAGCGGCGGCCCCTCATCCAGCGCTTCGCTTTTCGGAGTTGTCCGGTTGCCGGTATTTTTTTCACAAGTTGCCCACCGGCCATCACGCCCGGTAACGCCTCCAAATACCGACGCGTCATATCCAAAGCGTACAATGTCGCCGCATGGCGAATTTGCTCACGGTCTTGTGCACCGTGTCCTGCAAACACTTTTTTCACCCACACACGACGGTCATCCGCCAACGCCACATATACCGTGCCGACGGCCTTCCCCTCGCTCTCATCCGGACCGGCAACACCGGTGATACCGATACCGATATCAGCACCGCCGACACGACGCGCGCCAACCGCCATGGCACTGGCCGTTTCCGGTGACACCGCTCCCTGCGTTTCCAACACCGCATCGGGCACGCCGAGCACTTGTCGTTTGATTTCCGGTGAATACGCGGCGATGCCACACTCGAACACCTGTGATGCGCCGGCAATTTCGGTCAATTTTCCCGAAAGCAATCCGGCGGTACACGATTCGGCCGTTGCAATCTTCTTTTCGTTAAGTTTGAGTAATTCCACGGTGGTTTGGGACAAACCACCGGTATCCACACCGTACACCGCGGTGCCGAGCCGTTCACGGATTTCGGCAACAATCGGCTCGCACAACGCATCGGCTTGCTCGGCATCCGCCGCTTTAGCGGTTACGCGCAACTGCACCTCGCCGCCTTTGGCATACGGGGATACCGTCGGGTTACTGCCGCTCATCAAATCTTTCAGTCGCTCATCAATGGCGGCTTCGGGAATGCCGAAAACGCCGACGGTGTGTGAACGAATCGTGGCATCGCAAAATTGTTGTAAAAACGGCGCAACCGACGTCACAAACATCGGCACCAATTCTTTAGGAGGACCCGGCAACAACACGACGCATTTTCCGTCCTGCTCCACTGCACAACCGGGCGCCGTACCGTGGTCATTGCGGAATATCGTACATCCCTGCGGTAGCATCGCCTGCTTGCGGTTGTTGTCGGTATATTCCTTGCCGGTCTGCTGAAAATACGCTTGAATCCGCTGCTCGCTTTCTTCGTGGAGTACCAACGGCAATCCCAACACTTCTGCCACGACTTCGCGTGTCAAATCATCCTCTGTCGGGCCGAGTCCACCGGTTAAAATCACCATATCACACCGTGACAGCGCCAATTCCAGCGCGTTTTTCAGTCGCGCGGGATTGTCGCCTACCGTCGATTGATACAGCGTATCAATGCCGTAGACCGCCAACTCGCGAGAAAGAAATTGGCTGTTGGAATTGAGAATATCGCCAAGCAACAGTTCTGTCCCCACGGTTAGAATTTCTGCGTTCATCGTTTTTCGCCACCTTTTGTCGAAAACTTTTCGGCTTATATGCGTTCGGTGCGAACACCGGCCATGGCCTCATCCACCAATGCCTCCATCGGCAACCGTTGTTCTGCCTGCTCTAAGTCCGATACACGCGGCCGAGTACGCGGATGCCGCGGCGTAAACACCGTGCAGCAATCTTCATAGGGTTGAATGGACGTGTCAAACGTCCCGATTTTGCGCGCAATGGCAATAATTTCTTCCTTGTCCATTCCTATCACCGGACGGAACACCGGTAAGGTTGCCACCACATCGGTACACTGCAACGCGGCAATCGTTTGGCTGGCAACCTGCCCAACGCTCTCACCGGTAATCAACGCGCCGCAATCCCGTTGTTCTGCCAGCCGTGTCGCAATCCGCATCATAAACCGCCGCATAATCAGCGTAAACAATTCCTCAGGACACTGTTTCCCGATTGCTTCTTGAATCTTTGTAAACGGGACAATGTGAAGCGTGGTGCGTCCGGCGTATTCGCCGACCTCGCGCAACAACGACTTGACTTTCATTTCCGCGCGTTCGCTGGTGTACGGCGGCGATGCAAAATGCACCGCTTCCAGTTCAATACCGCGTTTTGCCATCATATACGCCGCCACCGGCGAATCAATACCACCGGATAACAGCACGGCCGCGCGGCCACCGGTCCCCACCGGCATACCGCCGGCTCCGGCGAGTTGCTTTCCGTGAATATAGGCCGCAAAATCCCGAATTTCCACCCACACGGTGACATCGGGGTGATGCACATCCACCCGTAAATGCGGATAGGTCTGTAACAGATGGGCACCTACCTGCGCGCACAGTTGCGGCGATGTCAATGGAAACCGTTTGTCAGCACGTTTCGCATCCACCTTAAACGTGTGTGCTCCACGCAACGCCTCTTCCAAATACGTCGCGGCGGCTTGTTCAATCGCCGTCACGTCTTTTTCCACAACGCACGCACGTGAAAAGGCGGAGATGCCAAACACCTTGGCAACACGGTCACTGACCTCGTCCCAGTCTATCCCGTCCTCTTGTGGCTCCACGTAGATGGTGGATTGTGCTTTGCGAAACACAAACGGCCCCAACGGTTTCAAACGTTGGCGCAGATTTTTTACCAACACATCTTCAAACGTGCCGCGGTTCAATCCTTTGAGCGCCAACTCACCGTTTTTTATCAATATCACTTCTTGTGCCATACTCTAACCCCTTACTGATACTGTGTCGGTAGCGGTTTCCCCTTGTGAACGTACCACGCTTTCGGCATCAGCACATCCCCGTTCAGTGTCGTTTTCGTCGTATCCACCGCTGTCGACTCGCCGTCACGCACACGTCGTGCCACAATCACGGTACGTCCGTTTTTCAAGGTCGTATCGCGTTTGTTGCTACACGTCGACAGCGTCAGCACCGTGTCAGTCGGCAACACATCGACATCCCCGAAATCATACAACGAGCGCTCTCGAATTCTGGCAATAAACGTTTCCATCTGCGCGTCGTTGGAAAACTCCGTGCGAATGTAATCAAATGCTGCCGTACCGGTCGCATCGGCATCAATCACCATGACCGCAAACACCTTGTACTGGGCACTGCTGCCGTATGCCGAATCTATTGTCAGCGTGGTCAGCGCACGTGCTCGGTTGACATCACCGGACACCAACCGATTAAACCGCGAAAACATCAGTCCGCTGTTGAGGTTATGCCCGTAAATAACGACATTATGTTCCTTGTCCAGTGCATGCACGTCATTACGATAATCTAAAAACAGCGTGCCGTCGCGCGAAGACTCGCGCAGATAATTGCGTCGCAGGTAATAGTCGTTGTCTTTCGCCTGCACAAACGGATTATCCACCGCACCCTCAAACAAATCGCCGGCGGCACCTTGGTTTGCTGTAAATGTCAACCACCCGGCTACGTCCGTGTTGCGACGATACAGCGATTGAAAGGACTCTGACAAATCCTCCGGATATACCACCGGCGTTTCTTCGGTATTCGGTTCATCCTCGACAACCGCATCACCGACGGTATACAAATCCCGTAAAGAATGTGTGATTTCTTGTGTATACTGCGGTTGTAACCACACGTCGTCCACCACATAATATGCCGCACAGAGAAATACAATCAATGCCAGCCAAAAGGTTAGTTTACGTACCCATTCGGTCCAGCGGTCACCGACCACCGGTACCACGGCGCGCAAGCAGCGACCCAAAACATTCCACACTTGTTTCACCCTCGGCGCCTCCTTTGCAAGGTATCTACCGCCTCGCGCAAGGCGGCAGCAAGAGCACGCACCTCGTCTTCCGTATTGTGGTAACAAAAACTAATTCGCAAAGAAGAATCGATTTCCTCTTCCGGCAGCCCCATCGCACTCAACACCGCACTGGGTTTTCCCTTGGCACAGGCTGAGCCGGAGGACACGTATATATCCCGTTGTGCCAAAAAATGCAACAGCGTTTCACTGCGGAATCCCAAAACCGAAAAATGGGCAATGTACGGAACACCCTGTGCCGGCAAATGCCACCGTATGTCCGGCAAGGTTGCCAGTTCCGCTTGCAGTGCTGCGCGCAACCGTTCATACTGCTGCCGTTGTTTTTCAAACGGAGCGATGGCCGACGCGGCGGCTCCAAAACCGGCAATGGCCGGTAACGGTTCGGTTCCACTACGTATGCCACCCTCTTGCCCACCGCCGAGTGCGCGCGGCGGCAAATGCAAACCGCGGCGCACATACAACGCACCGCAGCCTTTCGGTGCGTGTATCTTGTGGCCGCTGACCGACAACAAGTCCACGCCGGAACGTTCTGCCTTTAACGGCAATTTCCCGGCGGCCTGAACTGCATCGGTGTGGAACAATGCCTGCGGCGCACGTGCGCGCACTGCCTTAACCATCGACGGAATATCAAACAGCGCGCCCGTCTCATTGTTCACTGTCATAATACTGACCAGCGAAGTGTCCGTAGTACACGCCTCAGCAACCTGCTCCACGGTGATTGCGCCATCTCGTTGTGGTTGCAACCGTGTCACCGTCCAACCGAGGCGTTCCAATTCGTCAAAGCATGCCGCCACCGACGGATGCTCTACCGCGGTCGTCACCGCCATCGGGGGACGTCGCCGACACCATTGTGCGCCGCCTAAAATCGCCAAATTGTTGGCTTCGGTGCCTCCCGATGTAAACACCACCGTATCGGGTTTCGCGCCTATCAGTACGGCAATCTCTTCGCGCGCACGCATCAACTCTTGTTCGGCACGTACCCCCATCGTATGTAAAGAGGACGGGTTGCCGTAGATGTCTGTCATCACGCGAACCACGCGTTCGACTGCCGCGCGACACACTGCCGTCGTTGCACTATTATCCAAATACGCCATCCCGCATCCTCCTTTTATCTCTTTTTATAAGCGTGCTTTCCTTTTTCCCGATACAGCAACACTTTCCTTTATACATAACCATCATATCACATTTTTTTACAAGATACAACCTTTATTCCTCTGGAAGATAAAGACAAAGTGTGCGCGTAGTGTCTTGTACCTTTTCAAAATCGAGTCTATTGTATCACAAGGCAAAAAATTCCCGACAGAGAATTCTCTGTCGGGAATTGTCATATCGCTATATGGCTATAACTTACGCTTTCATTGCATCATCAATCATGCGCTGGCAAATTTTTTCGTAACCCTTCAGTACCGTAACGATATCCGACTGGGTGCCGTTTGCAACAGCGCGCGCAATTTCTGTGGCCTTTTGGTTCAGCGAACCACCGGTTGAGGTGTTAAATCCGCCAAGTTGGACACGCAAGTTATCCGCATCCAGAATATCCAAGCAAGCCTTCTTAACAGCGGCCGGCATTTCCGGATGATACGCCTGCTTTTGGTTGTAGATAGAATCCCACTTCGCAAACGCTACCGCGGCTTTGATACCGTCTTCGGTCGCACCGTTACCGGCACCATAGCCCATCCAGTCCCAACCTGCGTGCTTGCCGTTGCTGTTCGCGACCGGCAGCGGAACCATGCCCAAGTTGGCCTTCTCTTGCGATGCCGAACCGAAGGCAGAATAGTCGCCTTTGCCCATCTTGTCATAGAATGTCCATGCCCATGCGCCGGTACCCATACAGCTGGCGATATTGCCCTTCAAGAACTGGTTCATACCGCTGCTCTCGGTCTCGCCCTTTGTCTGGTCAAGAACACCTTGTTTTTTATCAGCAAACTTCTGCAACGTTGTATAGGCTTTATACAACTGCGGGTCGGTCAGGTTTTGCACCAGTTTACCGGCTTTGGTCAATTTGACAAGTTCCGTATCGTAGGAACTGATAATCGGGGAGCAATAGTTCGGTACGATGGCATTCATACCGGCTATTTTATCGGTCTGAATGTCTTTTAGTATCTCATACATCTTATCCCATGTCCACTTGCCGGCATTGTACAAATTCAGCGGGTCGTCTTTGCCGTCATAACCGGCACCTGTAAACATTTTCTTATTGTACCACAACACGGCAGGGGTGAGCAGATACGTGCCGGCGAGACCATACACCTTGCCGTTCAACGACATCGTCTCTGCCAACGAATACGACACACCGCCGGTTTTTGCAGAATCTTCGTCCCACAAGTCGGCCGTGGTGAAATACCCATCCAACGGCGCCATCAAGTTCTGCACAATCTGCGACGGGTAGTTCCAGTGATACAGGAACAAAATGTCATACGGGTCTTTTGCTGCTGCGGCAGCTGCCACTTTCACCGTATACGCGGAATCGTATCCTCCGCCGTAGTCGATATCAAATGTACAGTTATATTTCTTGCAGAAATCTTTAACCATGTTGTCGTAGTCACTGCCCGCTTCGGGTTTCCCACCCATTTCAAGGAATTTGAATGTCTGTCCACCAAAATTCAATCCCTTTTCCATCGGGGTTTTACCCTCTTTGACAGTGATTGCACTAACCGAAGACACACCCTCCGGCAACGTTTGCGTGCTCAAAGACAGATTCGACTTGGTCGCACGCGTCGTCTTTGTTGTCTGACCTTTTCTGGTGGTAGTAGTGGTAGTCTTACCTTTTCTGGTGGTAGTAGTGGTAGTCTTACCGCCCTTGGTAGTAGTAGTGTTATCCTTTTTCGCGGTTGTGGTATCGCCCTTTTTCGTGGTTGTGGTATCACCCTTTTTCGTGGTTGTGGTGTTACCCTTACCATCGTCCGGCTGGTCAACCGGCTCGTCATCGCCGGGCTCTTCGCCAGGCTCTTCGCCGGGTTCTTCACCAGGCTCTTCGCCGGGCTCTTCACCGGGTTCTTCGCCGGGCTCTTCGCCGGGTTCTTCGCCGGGTTCTTCACCGGGCTCTTCGCCATCGCCGGGCTCATCGTCAACCACATCACCGGTATTCACGGTTGTTGTGGTGACTGTGTCGCCGTCGACCGGCTTTTTGTTGTCCTTACATGCCACCAACGGCAGCATCAAGCACAGGACCAACAAAATCGCAAGTGCACGTTTCAACATTGTTCTCACTTCTCCTCCTGTTTTTTGGTGCCGCCTAACGGCACGGGGCAAATTTTACGTACGGCAAGACACGCATCGACACGTCCTCACCATACTGTAGTTAAATTATAACAAACTAATTTACGTTTTGCAACACTTTATTTAAGAAATTTACTCTTTTTTTGTAAATTCTGAACAGCGATTTACCGCAGGAATCGTCACACCGTTTTTCCGGTATTTCGACAAGATATATCGGCCGGAAATGTGACATTTCTTGTTAGTCTCCCCGTAAAACGCTTGTTAAGTCCCGCATTTCCCGGGGGTACAAAAAGAGAAAGACAGTTTTGCCTTTCTCTTTTGTCATTAGCCTACAATACCGGTCCGTTCAATACTTTCCACAAATTGGCGTTGTAAGAACATATACAATACCAAGGGGACAATGATAGTCAATAATCCGGCAGAAGCCAGAACACCGCGGGAGTTGAGTGCTGCGCCGGAGGAGCTACCGTCCGCTATACTGTTTTGCAACGATTGCTGTACACCTTGCATCATCGGCACTAATGCTTTCATATCCTCAACATACAACATGGAAGAATAATAGTAGTCATTCCAGTGCCACACAAAGGAGAACAGAGTAACGGTAACAAATCCGGGACCGGAAATCGGCAAAATAATGCGGATAAAGGTTTTTAACGGATTACAGCCATCCACCCACGCTGCTTCCTCCAAATCTTTCGGCAAGCCGAGGAAGAATTGACGGAAAATGAAGATGAACAAACCGTTTTTCAACCCGGCTCCGAACATGGCCGGTATCACAAACACCCACATCGTGTCCAACAAATACAGGCCGGTGCCGAGAAAATTCTGATATTGCAGGAACTGCGAAATCAGCAAAATTTGCGGCGGCACGATGATTGTCAGTACCACGCACGCAAACACCAGCGGCTTTAAGAAAAACTTGTATCGTGCCAAGCCGTAACCAACCAACGAGCACGAAATCAAGGATGCCACGGTGCCGAATAACGCGTGTTTCAAACTAATCCACGCCGCATCAAAGAAGTGAATCTTTGTGACAGCTGTCTTGATGTTTTCAAGTGTCCACTCCAACGGAATCCAAACCACATTCGGGTTGTTTAGCGAATCCGGGTCAGAGAATGCTGCTAACAACAGATAAAAAATCGGGAACAAGAACAAATAAGCCAAGCCCAGAAGAAACAAACTCCGAACAAGCTTTACGGCTCCGCTTTGTACGCGGCGTCTGAGCACCATCGGGTTTATCTTACGTTTTGCTACTGCCATTTTCAGCACCCCCTTACGATTTTACGTTTACTTTACGGAACACAATGGCAACCAGCGCCAACACCACTGCAATTACCGCAAAATACACCCAGCCCATTGTCGCAGACCAGTCGAGGTTGACATTGTTATACTCTGTCAAAACCTTAACCATAATGGGGTTGCCCGTTGCCAAACTACGTTCAATGACCGTGTAAAATATGTTCAGCATAATCATCGGGCCAATCATCGGGATGGTAATTTTCCAAAAATCTTCCCACGCCGTTGCTCCCTCAATGGAGGACGCCTCATACAGTGAGGGCGAAATGCTCTGCAACCCCGCCAAGAAAATAATCATCTGCACGCCCGAATCCCACAACACACCGAACAGGTTGGAATAAATCATATTGATGAAATCGGTAATTTCAGAACCCAACCCCATATTCACCAACAAATCTTCCAACGCGTTGGTATCCACCATAGCGCCGGATGATACCATATTACCGCTCATAACGCTGGACGATACGGTATCGGTGCTAACAATCTTCATAACAATTCCGGTTGCCAACACCACGGGAAGGAAGCAGACACCGCGCATGAAAGTTCTACCGATGAACTTGGATTTCAAAATAAGGGCGATAAACAAACTCGCCACCACGATAACCGGCACTTTCCACGCCAACGTCGTTAACGAAGAAACCAACTGCGTTGAATACGTGGGGTCTTCCTGGAACACGTGTTTGAAGTTGTTGAAATGGAATTCACCCATCTGCAAACCCACACTGGGGTCAATCGAGACATCGGTAAAGCAAAACATCAACGATTGAATAAACTGCGGTGCGAGCAACACACAGAAACCGATGATGAAGGGGGAAACAAAGGCGAAGCCGGTCCACGATTGCCGCGCTGTTAATGACATTTTACGTTTTTTCATTCGCCGGCCACCTCTTTCCACTCACATTTGCTGAAACCTTTTGCCGGAATGACCTGTCCTTGTAAGGTTACGTCTTCCGTGTTGTAGTTTACCGCAACTTGGATGCCGTTGGCATATCCGGTTACGAAAACTTTCTCCGCAACTTCTTCGTGTTGCACAATCGTCTGGTTGTGAATTTCTTTCAACAAGGGCATATATTTTTCATATTGCTCTGCTGCAACATCTTTCCACAACGTCCACGTCGTGCCGTACAAGTAGTTGTACTCCGTATCAAACAATTGGGAGGCTTCCTCGTGAATTCCGATGTAAGAAAGCTCCGTGCCTGTCTCCACTGCCGATAGATACGCAACCGTGGAATCCGCTGTTTGCGGAATCGATTTCGTGGTATACGGGATATATCCGTGGAGTACCGTTTGATAAAATGGCACGTCTTTGTAGTAGATGTCGTAGTGACTGGAGTTCATCGGCACATTGGTGATGAGGCTCGCATACGGCAACACATAGGCGTTGCCGCCATCAAACGTCATCTCCACGCCGGCCTCTTTGTACTTCTGCAACGCCGCCGCTATCGTTTGCGGATAGGTTGAACGATAGTGCTGATTGGTCAAGTAGAAATTTGAATAACAATATTCACCTAACGTACTCAAGCTAACCGCATCCATCTTTTGCTTCTGCAACGACGCGAGATAGCGGTCAGTAGCTTTGGAAATCTGTTCCGGACTGAGCAAAGCGGCATTGTCCGTGTGGAGTTTCGTTACGTAGGTGGATAACATATACCGAGCGCGGTAAGTAATTTTACCGAAAACCGAGCGAATGCCCGATTTACGCTTGCTGACCCCGTTTCCGTTTTTGCGGAAAGTCAACAAATCTACTTCCGGCATGAGGGCAACACCCTCGGCATCCGCATACGCTTTCAGCGACTGCCAACCTTTGGAACCGCCCAACACGCCAATCGGCTTGGCGGATTTCGGCAATTTTTGATTATCAATGCCGTTACTATTAAATCCGACATAGCGTACAGAAACATCCGAAATGCCGACTTCCTTTAATCCTTCCAAAATGGTTTGGCATTCCTCATACGTTGTCAGCGCCACGCGCTTGGTATACGGAATAATACCAAGGAAGGTCGCATCCTGCTCAAAAAAGCCTACGGTCTCCAAATGGAACTTCGGTTGGCTGTCCACCTTGGTTAACCCTTTTTCCTCAACCAAGTACTCGCGGTAGGCCGATGCCATGCCCACATAATCGGCTTGGTCACCATCGAGAGGGGTGTAACGAACCTGATAGCTTTCAATTCCGAAATCCGGCTCGGCAATCAAGTTGACCTTTCGTTTGTTGAACAGGTTATATTGCGACTGCATCACACGATAGTGGAAAATCGAACTGACCGCGTTGTAACCACAACGCTCGTGACCGTTAATCACCGTCAATGACGATGCACCATCACCCTGCGTCACAATACCCATCAGCGTATCGTTACCCAACAGAGTGCCGAACACCGGCAAGCGAAGCGTCTCGGTATACGTCACTTGGGTTTCCGGAACAACCGACATATCGTCGCCATAAATCATGGCTTTGTACTGCGAACTCAGTTGGATTCCGTTGTTGAATTTTACCAACGCGCCGCATCCATCGGGAACAAACAAATATCCGTCGGTTGCCCAGTTGCCGGCACCAAACGCCGGTAAAAGATTGATGTCAATCAGCATGAAGGTGGAATCTTCTATGACATCGTTCACCAACACCGATGCGTAGAACAAGCCGTCTTCCAGCTTATACTCCACCGGCACCGTAATGCCGACTGCATAGAAATAGTAGTCTACGCGAATACCGTCGTCAATTGCCGATATCGTGATTTCGGAATCGGCATTGCTGTTTGCCTCTTGCGCATATTCCGCCGTGGCCATCTCTTGTTCGCTCACGTAACTGATAATCATCTCGGACCGAACCGCACCGCGAATGCTCGCGCCTTTGGAAATCTCATCGTACTCGACATCCAACGGCACACTAAACCATTGCTTGCCGGTATTGGCGTTTTCCAGATAAAAGTGTCCGGTTTCGTAGTTAACATACAGCGTAACACCGTTGCTCTGCGCCACCTGTTCGTAGCCAACCGGCTCTAAGTCCTCCAGATTGACGACTTCTTCCTCTTCCTCCTCGTACCACTCATCGCCCGCATAGTCTTCGTCAACAGGTTCGGCTGTTACGCCGCCACATAATGTAAACAGAAGAGCAACCGAGAGAATCAGGCAAAGAAAGGACCGAATACGTTTGTTTTGTGTCATTCTTTATCTCTCCTCTCTGTTAATAGCGGGTAATCGCTTCGATAACAATGGATTGGATGAAACTTGAAGTTTGTTGTAACAAACTAAAGAACATAATTAATAGGAACACGATAACGGCCATACCCAGAACAGTAGCAATTGCTGAAAAGAAGGTCTGCGTTATGTTATATTCGTGAATGGCACTCAACCCACACATCAACAACAAGAATGTCCACAGCACACCAATCGTTAACACGATGTTCATCAGCGCGCCTTCGCTGGCAGTCAAGAAGTTGGAGGCAACCACCTTAATGAAGAGCGCTGCAATCAGCGGCACCAAACTATAGGTGGTTACGCAGGCAATTTCCTTCAAGTTACCATTGCCGTTAAACAGTGTACACACTGCCCAGTTGGCAATCACAAACAAGAGCGCGATACCAACCGTTTTCAGCACCATAATGGGCAAACTGTATTCTGTAAATCGGTTCGTGTTAAAAATGTATCCGGTAACAAAATACTCTAAGGTAAACACCACAAACAGGATTGCCAAAATAATTCCTACCACACGCCAAGAACCAATCTTACGCGGTTTGAGTTGTTGGAATCCATCTGCCGGATGGAACAAAGTATATAGCGGGAACGTATACTTGGATTCCAACTTAGAATAGGCGCTGGCGGTGTCCCGCACCTTAGCCTTCTTGCGACGTAGGTAACCGATAACTTTCGTTCCCACGACCAGTACCACAATCGTAATCACGATGGGGATGAACCATTTTTTAATCATCTCGCCGCGATATTCTTGGAAAGATTCCGAATAGGACATCCGGTCACCGGCCAGTTTGAAGTTCTTCATAGCCGCGCCGTAATTACCCTGCATATCGTGTACTCGACCGATACCATAGTAAGCATGAGCGTTGTTGGAGTTCTCTTCCAACAACATATTCCAAATTGCCAAGGAACCACTGAAATCGTCGTTTTCCAGCTTCACAATGGCATCACGGTATTGATTGCCATAGTTGGTCATGCGGAACACGGTGAGGTTGTTCTTGTCTTTATCCACCACAATCACGTTGCCCTTAACCGATTCCAGTGCCTGTGGGTTGGTAAACGTTCCAACCTGTGTACCGTATGACCCAAACACGGCAATCATTTCTCCTCGTTCCGTATATTGGAACACTTTGCCGCGTCCGGAATCCAGCATATTGATGAAACCGTCAGCATCAACATCCAAATCCAGGATGTTCGTCACTTGACTGCTGCCTTTGCCCCTGCGGTCCCATTCCAGGTCGCCGAACACAATGTCACCGCTCAAAACGTTCTCGCCCAAATAGTTCAATTTGCGCACAGCACCTGCAGGCACCTTCGTGGTGTTAGTAACCACGGTGCTGGTATAGACGAACCCTTCCTCATTACAGTCAAAACTGGAAATGCTAATCGGCGTGGAGGTTGTCATTGCTTCCAACTGCGCCTGCGTCAAGAACGGACGCAACATATACTTCAACACAACTTCTGCCGTTTGCGTCACGTTATTACCGCCGAAGAATCGCAGGTACTCAAAATCCGAGTTAAAGACAAAGGCGCCCATATTATTGCTTCGTGCAATAACATACATATTGTTGCGGTTGTCCACCATAACCTTGATGGGGTCAAAAGGCAACCCTTCTTCTAAGTGGGCATCATCCTCCGGTGAACCGATTTCCGCTTGCAACGTCATATCGGGATAGAACACGAGAATGCGCTCGCCCACCGTATCGGCAATATAAACGCGGCCATCCGCACCCACCGTTAAACCTTCCGCCTCTTCAAAGGAGATTTCGTATCCGTCTTTGTCACGGAAATTATCCAACACCGTTTTCAATTTCAACTCGGTGTCCAAAACGATAACTCGTCCGTTACCACTGTCCAGCAAGTATACGGAATCTTTATTATCGTAATAGATATCGGTCGGCGTGGAGAAATTCTCCAGTCCCAGAGATTCGCCCGTAATCACTCGGTCGACGATATAACCCGCCGGCGCAGAGATGGACTCCTGATAAAAATTGTAGTCGTATGTCGTATAGGGAACCGAGTTCACGGATAATGCCCCCACCGACATCGGGAGTGCCAATAGCAACAAGACTACCAGCAATACGCCCATTATTTTTTTAGGCATAGGCAAGCACGCACCTTTCTGCAAAATACCGTTACCGCTTTTATTTCAAACCGGAGTGGGACATCGTCTCGGTGATAGAACTTTGCGAGAACAAGAACACGATCATCGGTAAAATCATCATGATAACCGCCACCGCAGAACTCGCACCGGCACGGGCAATACCACCCGCCGCAATCGAACCCAAAACGGACGGCAACTGCTTCAGTTCTTCACTGTAAATGTAGCTGCCAAACCCGGAGTTCCAGAACCCCTGGAATGCAAAGATAACCAGAGTCATCCAGCCGGCACGCACGCTCGGTACAACGATGTGGCTGAACGTCTTAAATTCGCTCGCACCATCAATACGGGCCGCCTCCAACGTGGAATCCGGAATGGCGGTAATCATAAATTGCCGCATCAGGAAAACACCCGTCGTAGTCGACAACGCCGGTAACAACACCGCCCAATAGGTATCCACCATACCCATCCCGGCAATAATCAAATAACGGGGCATGGACGTAACGCTTCCGTTAAAAAGCATAGCCCACACGATAGCGGTAGATAACAGTTTTTTGCCGGGAAACCGTCCTTTTGCCATCGGATACGCCGCCAGTGTTGCCATAAACACTTGGAGAAATGTACCGGCAATGGAAATGAACAAACTGTTAAACAGATACCGGCTGAACGGAACCCACAAGTTTCCCGCCAGACGGAGCACCATCTTGAAGTTATCAAGGGTGGGGTTCTGCACAAAAAACTTCGGCGGATATGCATAAATTTCTTCAATCGGTTTGAAAGCTTGCACCACCGAATAAATCACCGGCAACAACATAAACAACGACATTAATGTCACAAACAGGCCGATAACAAACGTTCCGCCCTTGGAACGAGAAAGGATAACGCGGCTGTTTTTGACGCGCAGATTTTCAAACCATTCTGATATTTTTCCCATCTCAGTTCCCCCCTTACGCCGAAATCTTCGACAGTATTTTGTTGGTCAATCGCCACGCCACCAACATCAGCAAGAACAGCACCACCGAAGCGGCTGAGGCGTAACCCATCTCATAACGGGTGTTTGCATGGTCTGCGATGTGCAAGACCAGCGTGTGTGTGGAGTAAGCCGTACTGGGGTTACCCGTGATGGACGGGGCAATCGAAAACGCACCCGAAACCGACTGCACCGCACCGAACAGCAAGAATTCCTTCATCTGCGGGAAGGTAACATAGTACAATTCCTGCCAACGGTTACGCAGACCGTCGATAGCAGCCGCCTCAAAGTACGTGCGGTCAAGCGACTGCAAACCGGAAACGAACGATAAGAAACCGGTACCGAAACTACCCCAAATCGCAACAATCATCGCGACGGTCATGGTGTATTTTACATTACCCAACCACGAAATCGGTTCAGCAATGATACCAAGTTTCAACAGAAAATCGTTCAAAAATCCTCTGGAGTCACCGGAGAAAATGTACGTCCAAATCGTGGCCGCACCACCGCACAGTGCCGGCGTATACATAAAGAAAGTATACATAATTCTCAAGCGATAACCCAGTTCATTAATCAACCAGGCAACTACAAAGCTGAGGATGTAACCGACCGGCCCCACTACCAGAGCCATAATCATGGTGTTTTTCAACGAAATCATATACACATCGTCTTCAAAGAGCAGACGAATGAAATTGTCAATACCGTTGAAAGACGGCATCTGAACCATGTTAAAGTCCGTAAAACCGAGCACCACAGAAGATAAAATCGGCAAAATGGTAAACAAGAGGAACGCAAACAAGAACGGGGACATCATAAGATAGTGCGTCGTGTAACTGCGTTTCGCTTGTTGCTTTAAGCTGGATACTTCTTTCTTTTTCATGATTACCCCTCCTCTCATTTATCCAAGCCGAATTCTTTACGCTTACGCGTGATTTCGGCATTGATGTCGCGATTGTACTGTGCCAACGTGCGACGCGGCTCCATATTTTGGTCCAGAGTTGCACGCAAGGCATTGGTCAACGAACGAGCCAACAGGTAGTCACCGGGAATAGCGAAAACGTTCTGTGTTTCTGCCATTTGGTCTTCCAGTAGTGCCAACTCTTCGGCACTCCAACCCATGCGTTTCAGTGCCGCGGTGTCAGCAGGTGCATACCGCGCCGCAACGCCCATCGTCGCTTCCAGTTCTCTGCCGTAACGTACTTGTTGTTCCGTATCGGTCCACCAAGATAGGAATTTGTACGCATTATCTGCCACGCCGCGTTTCTTCGCCGCCGTCAACAGCATACATCCGGAACCGCCGGATGCCGACGCATGGTTGATGGTACCGTCTTCTTGACGGATACCCGGAATAACCGTCATTTTCCACAGACCACGTAATTCGGGGGCAGCCGCCATCAATTGGTTGTATGTGGTATAACCACTCATGCCAATCGGATGGTCACCCGTACGGAAACGGTTAAAGAAGTCACTACTACGTTCCACGCCATATTTAGAATAAAACTCAGACCACTGCTCAAACGCCTCATACGCCTCTGGTGTATCAAAGCGTGTCGCCGTCAAATCCTCATTGTAGTATGTACCGCCCTTTTGGAACAAAAGACTCTGGAAAATATCAATACTAGTGGAGGTGCCGGTACCGCTGGAACCGGATTCTGACATACCCACATTCAAGTTCTGTCCTTGCAAGGTACGCAACATCTCATAATACTCATCCCACGTTTCGGGCGGCGTTAAATCCAACTCCTCGAAAATATCCGTGCGATAGAACAGCATCGGCCAAGCCTGCGTTTCGGGAATCGCATAGATACCATGGGTTTTACCGTTGTAATACCGGAACCGCTTCCATGCCGCCTCGGTAAAGTGGTCACCCATTTTGTCAAACACGCCATATTCTGTTTGCAAATCCACCAAGGCGCCACGCATGGACAGGTTAATAACCTCAGTGTCACTAATCATCAAAGCGATATCCGGACCTTTGCCTGCCATCGTCGCCGATATCAGCGTATCACCGGTATTTACCAAGCTCAGGTGCAGCCGAATGCCGGTTTCTGCCGCGAAGTCCGTCACCATCGAACTGACGATTTGCATCTGGTCACGACCGGTAGATACCCAGGCTTCCACGGTGCCTTCGGCGCCTTTGGTTTGGTATTCGTTAAAGAACGAACCGAGAAACTTCTTCAAAGAATAGACGAAAGTTGTCCATGCACCGGCTTTTCCGGAAGGAATTTCTGTATCAACCGGTACATAATAGAAGCAATCCAATTCTATCGGCTGCTGACCGAAGGTCAACAACAACGAGCTCAACGACTCAATAATGGTCTTGTAGGCACCCAAGTCTGACGTAATCTCATAGGATTTACCGGCATACACGCCCAGTCGCTCTGCGGATTGGAACAAATTAGACGTCTGCGAGCCGGTTTCACCGGTTACCGCCAAAATGCTGTTCGCAATATTCAGCAGGGCTTCCTGTTGCTCTAAGAACATGTCTTTCAAGCCGGGGATTTCGTCTTCCAGATAATAGTCTTGATAAATATCAGGTGCCGTACCGGTAATCACGATGATTTTCCGATAAATTTCGCTCAGTCGCAATACCGAGTTTTGAATTTCGCGCAACACGTCGCTCATTTCACCGGCACTGACCGACAAACTTACTTTGTCACCCGGCTCTAAATAGACATATTTCGGAGATTCTTTGCCGCCGAGCACATGCATACCCCAATCCGGATTATAGGAGAACGGAATGTTCTCCGCTTCTTCAAAGGGAATTTCATCATTAATATATAAGGAACGATAGGAAACCAAGCCTTGGTTGGAGTTTTGACGAGCGCGAAATACCAGTTTGTACCAACCGGCCTCTTTGATTGGTGTTTCCCAAGTAATCGTTTGACCGGTGGTGCTCCAGTTCGTACCACCGATGATATTCAACAGCATATTTGTCGGGTGCGTCGGCGTGGTCGCCGCATCTTGATGGTCCGTCAAGGCATACAGCGTCGCATCGGTTTTTTCCAGGGGACGCTCTGCCTCCTGTTTGATAGCCTCACCCGTCGGTTTCGCGGCATCACTGTGCTGTGCCACATACTCCTCATAGGTCGGCAGTTTTTCCGGAGTTGACAACACAACCTTGCTAACCGCCATGGCCTCGCGCACGCGCTCCATACGAAGCGTATGTGTGCCTTCTTCAAAATAAATGAAGTACGGGTCATCATACATACCCAATTCGTTAACAAAAGAGCGTGTTACCCAATGAGGGTTTTCTATCTGCGAGGGACGGATATCGTTACCCAACGTATCCTGCTGGATTTCGCTCTCGTCTTTCCAAATTCGGGGCAAGGAAAATGTCTGTGCCTCCGCAAACGGGGACACGCCGTCAATTGTAAGTTTTAAGGTGATAGTACGACCGCCATCTACCAAAGGATAGTAGGTTGGTGTCACGTTGTACAGGCCGGCTTCTGCTACCTCAAACGTCCACTCCACCCACGCATTGTCCTCACTGACTACGACACCGAGGACATCCTCTTTGGTGGTAGTCGAGGCATCTGTGTTCTGCACACCGGATACACCGTCCGCGTTCAGTTCAATAACTTCTTGCGGACGTGATTCCTCGCCGTATTGCTTATAATACACCATATAAGTGGGCAGACTCGCCGTGGGCTTGTTTTCCGTTTCCGCCTGGGCATCGCCCGTGGCATCCTCGGCATCCGGAACAACCTCGACGTCGGCATCCGTCTCTGTGTCAATCGGACTGCTTACCTCATCGTCCGGTGTTTCTGCGTACACCGGCATAGCCAGCAGCAAACACACCACCAGCAAAGCGGACAAGAACCTCGTTACGTTTTTCATCTTCACACACCCTTAATCCATTTGTGTCGAAAACCCCGTTTTGTCGTCGCTTCAACGCAAAAATCAACGAAACTTGCGTTTCGTTTGGTAATTGCGCCAAACTCCTTACTAACATTATACTGTTTTTTTCTAGATAATATAGTAATTTTGCCGCAATAAACTAGCATTTTTTAATCAACTTCAATTTTCCCCGATTGTTTTGTGTGGTAATTTGTGACAAATGTACAGACTACCGGCGATTTGCTGTTTGTTTTTTGCCACCTTATGCAAGAACATTTCCGTAGGTAGACGAATGGCTACGAATACTGTCGGGAACCGTATGATGCTTGTCCCATTTTGACACGGACAAGCAACGTCCGCTTTCGATAACTTTTCGGCGGTTTCCTTTTATTACCTTATTATATACAAATATACGACAACACCACAGGCATCTTGTCGTGACAAAAAAGCGGACCCCCGAAGGGGTCCGCTACTCGTTATTTCTGTGCTTCGCTGACCGCAACCGCGCAAGCCACGGTCGCACCGACCATCGGGTTGTTACCCATACCGATAAGTCCCATCATTTCCACGTGCGCCGGCACGGAGGAAGAGCCGGCGAACTGCGCGTCGCCGTGCATACGGCCCATCGAGTCGGTCAAACCGTAGGACGCCGGGCCTGCCGCCACGTTGTCGGGGTGCAAGGTACGACCTGTACCGCCGCCGGACGCCACCGAGAAATACTTTTTGTCATTTTCGTTTGCCCACTTTTTATACGTTCCGGCAACCAGATGCTGGAAACGAGTGGGGTTGGTGGAGTTGCCGGTGATGGACACTTCCACGCTTTCGTGTTGCATAATGGCCACACCTTCCAACACGTCGTTGGCGCCGTAGCACTTCACCTTGGCGCGTTCGCCGTCGGAGAATGCCTTTTCGCTCAACACGTTCAGTGTGCCCGTGTGGAAATCGTAGTCGGTTTCCACATAGGTGAATCCGTTAATGCGGCTGATGATATATGCCGCATCTTTGCCCAAACCATTCAAAATCACGCGCAACGGTGTTTTACGCACCTTGTTAGCCGTGCGGGCAATACCAATCGCGCCCTCTGCCGCTGCAAAAGATTCGTGACCGGCCAAAAACGCAAAACACGTAGTATCCTCCGACAATAGCATTTTGCCGAGGTTGCCGTGGCCTAAACCAACCTTGCGTTGCTCGGCAACCGAGCCCGGCACGCAGAACGCCTGTAAGCCTTCACCGATAACTGCCGAAGCTTCCGCGGCGTCTTTGATACCGCGCTTAAGTGCCAGCGCCACGCCCAGCGTATACGCCCAAACGGCATTTTCAAACGCGATAGGTTGTACACCTTTTACGATAGCGTTTACATCCACGCCTTTGCTCTCACACAGAGCGCGGCAATCTTCCATAGAGCCAAGACCGTTGGCCGCGAGGAATTCCTCGATTTTGGCAAGACGTCTGTCTTTGCCTTCAAACTTCACATTGTTTGCCATAGTTGCCGCCCCCCTTATTCTTCACGCGGGTCAATGTACTTTGCCGCCGAATCAAAGCGACCGTACTGCCCGATATTCTTTTCATACGCTTCGTTGGGTTGTACGCCGTGACGGATGTCCTCTAACATTTTACCCAATCGCACAAACTGATAGCCGATAACCTCGCCATCCTCGTCCAAGGCCAGTTTGGTAACATAGCCTTCGGCCATTTCCAGATAGCGAACCCCCTTTGCCTTAGTGGAGTACATGGTGCCGACCTGCGAGCGCAAGCCTTTGCCCAAATCCTCCAACCCGGCACCGATGGTCAAACCGTCCTCGGAGAACGCCGACTGCGTGCGACCGTAAACAAGTTGCAGGAAAATCTCACGCATTGCCACGTTGATAGCATCACACACCAAGTCGGTGTTCAAGCATTCCAACAAGGTCTTACCGGGCAAAATTTCCGCCGCCATTGCCGCCGAGTGCGTCATACCGGAGCAACCCATTGTTTCCACCAACGCCTCTTCGACAATACCCTCTTTGATGTTCAGCGTCAGTTTGCAAGCGCCCTGCTGCGGGGCACACCAACCCACACCGTGGGACAGACCGGAAATATCCGCAATCTGCGTCGCCTTCACCCAACGGCCCTCTTCGGGAATGGGTGCGGGACCGTGATGCGGCCCTTTCTTCACGATACACATTTGTTCAACTTCGTGGGAATAATTCATATCTGTACTCCTTTCGGCTTTTTACTTTTCATATTATACCCCTATTTATACCGAAACGCAAGAGTTTCCCCTGCAGTTCCTGACAAAATTTCACATTCTTGCCAGCCGATTACAGCAAAAGCGGCACCCTCCATTCGGAAGATGCCGTTTCGGTTTTATGGAATCAATCTTCTTTCACGGCAGGTTTGCGAAGCATCTGGCGCGTTTGGTGAACCTCCGCGACCTGCTTGGTCAGGGTTTCCTCGCAACGCTTGAGCAAGTCTTCTGCAAAGTCTTGCGTGCCTTTGCGCATTTCGCGGCACTTCTGCTGTGTCTGCAGCATAATCTCGCTGGCTTTTTGTTGTGCTTGCTTGACAACCTCTTCCTGCATCACCAGCGTACGAGCGCGCTCCTCAGCGGCGCGAACAATATCCTCGGCCTCTTTTTTGGCGGTCGTGATAATGTCGGTGCGGTCTGCCACGATGGATTTTGCCTGACGGATTTCGCTCGGCATATTGCCACGGATATCGTCCAGCATATCCCGTAAACGGTCAGCCTCCAGCAAGCATTTACCGCCGGACAACGGCATCCCCCATGCCTTGTCAATCATTTCGTCGATTTGGTCCAAGATGTTTTCGATAGTCATACTGTTTCGTTCCTTCCGTATTTTTCTAGGATATCCTGAACTATGCACGCCGGGACAAACTCGCGAATATCTCCGCCGAGACCTGCCACCTGCTTTACCAAACTGGATGAGAGATACATATACTCCGCGTCGGTGGTGAGAAACACCGTTTCCACCTCCGGGTTGAGTTTCCGGTTGGTTAATGCCATTTGAAATTCATATTCAAAATCCGATAATGCACGCAACCCCTTGACAATGACACCGGCCTGTTGTTGGCGGGCATACTCTGCCAGCAATCCCTCGTAAGCGTCCACTTCCACATTGGGCATATCCGCCGTCACGCGCCGTAACAGCGACACCCGCTCTTCGGCTGTGAACAACGGCTGTTTGTTCTGATTAGCCATCACTACCACGATAACGCGGTCAAACATGGCCGCAGCACGGGAAACAATCTGCAAATGTCCATTGGTCACCGGGTCAAAACTACCGGGACAAATTGCCAATCTCATACCAATCTCCTACTTTTTCACACGGTACAATCGTACGACAACGCGTCCGTACCGGTACATACGGTCCAAGTAAAAGTTCCCGATTTCATCCGGTAAAACCGTTTCGCGGTCGCTTTCACACAACACTGCACCGCCGTCTGCCACCAAACCGGATACAGCCTCCAAACACGATGGCAACAACGCGGCACCATACGGCGGGTCTAAAAACACCAAATCAAAACGTTCTGTGCACTGACGTGCATACGCTATAGCGTCTTGGCACAACACCACAGCGCGGTCAGCAACGTGCGCCGCCGCCAAGTTGCGGCGAACCACCTGTACCGCCTCGCGGTTGTGGTCAACAAACACACACGAAACCGCCCCGCGGCTGAGTGCCTCAATACCCATTTGGCCGGAGCCGGCAAATAAATCCAGCACCCGACGCCCTTCAATTTCAAAACTGATGGCAGAAAAGAGCCCTTCTTTTACGCGTTCCACCGTTGGGCGTGTATCCAGCCCCGTCAGCGTTTCCAGTCGACACCCTTTCGCCGTTCCTGTAATCACTCTCATATAGAGTATTATCCCATTTTTTCAGACAAATGTCAATGCTTTTCTGCAATGACAGCCTGCAGTTGCTCCACACGGTCCGTCCGCTCCCACGCGACACGGAGGTCCTCGCGGCCGATATGTCCGTATGCGGCTAACGCGCGATATTGTGGCGCGCGCAACCCCAGTTGGTCGATAATCGCTAACGGACGGAAATCAAACACCTTCGCCACGGCGTCGGCCAGCACTTCATCGGCTACCGTGCCGGTCCCTTTGGTGTCCACACGCACCGACACCGGCCGCGCGACACCGATGGCATACGCTACCTGCACTTCACACCGGTCTGCCAAACCGGCGGCAACGACGTTTTTGGCGGCATATCGAGCCATATAGGTTGCCGAACGGTCTACCTTGGTAGGGTCTTTGCCCGAAAACGCACCGCCGCCGTGACCGGCATATCCGCCATAGGTATCCACGATGATTTTGCGACCGGTCAATCCACTATCCCCCTGGGGACCACCTACCACAAACCGTCCGGTGGGATTTACGAAAATCTTCGTGTTTTCGTCCAGCCATTCCGACGGCACGACCGGGCGAATCAATTTTTCGGTAATGTCGGCACGAATGGTTTCGAGTGTTGTCTGCTCGTCGTGTTGTGTCGACACCACGACTGCCTCCACGCGCAGCGGCTTGTTATCTTGGTATTCCACCGTCACCTGTGTTTTTCCATCGGGACGCAGATACGGCAAGGTGCCGTCCTTCCGCAACGCGGCCAATCGCGCGGCAAGCCGGTGCGCCAACGCAATCGGTAGCGGCATCAATTCCGGCGTTTCACGGCACGCGTAACCGAACATCAAGCCTTGGTCACCGGCACCAATACGGTCAAACGCATCGGCACTCGCATTATCACGCGACTCCAGCGCCGCGTTGACACCCATCGCAATGTCCGGCGATTGCTTGTCCAACATCGTCACCACCGCGCAAGTCTTGCCGTTGAACCCGGCAGCCTCGCAGTCGTATCCGATATCACAAATCACTTCGCGTGCCACGGTGGGAATATCCACGGTGGCCGTGGTGGTGATTTCACCCATCACCATCACCATGCCGGTGGTGGCAACGGTTTCGCAAGCCACATGCGCCTCGGGGTCTTGCGCTAAAATCGCATCCAATACCGCATCGGAAATTTGGTCACACACCTTGTCGGGATGTCCCTCCGTCACGGACTCGGACGTAAAGAAATAGTTTGCCATTGTATGTTCCTCCTTCGACGGTCCCATTCTTTGTACGTTGTTAAAAACGCCCCGATACAGACTCGGGGCGTTTGTTCACCTCATCTGCCGGTCAAAACCGCAGGATTTAGCACCTTGCACACTAAGTCGGATCGTAGCCATGTCGTTCTGTGAGCCAAGGAGTTGACTATAAAGCTTGTCTTCCTAAGACCGCTTGGCCTCCGACTTCCCATTCTTTGTACGTTGTTAAACACGCCCCGATACAGACTCGGGGCGTTTGTTCACCTCATCTGCCGGTCAAAACCGCAGGATTTAGCACCTTGCACACT